>VBCP01000335.1 GCA_005888925.1 Betaproteobacteria bacterium
TTCCCCCTCCTCAGGAGATGCCGACGACTGTACAGTGAATTTACCCTCTGATGCGGTTCAGCTCGCTGATCTGGGAGTTGAGGGTCCACAGATCGTAGAGCAGGCCGAGCAGGAGCAGCCCGCCCGTCACCAGGTAGATGAGGCCGGTCACCCACTTGCCCATGTAAAACCGGTGGATGCCGAAGATGCCGAGGAAGGTCAGCAGGATCCAGGCGACGTTGTAGCTGATCGGACCCGGCGTGTACCGCAGCTCAGAACCAGATCGTGCCCGTGACCGGCCGGCCGAAATAGAACCGATGCGATCCGGTGAAGCCGAAAATCCACAGCAGATAGCCAATGAGTTTGCTGTGCGTGTCAGCGTTTGTGCTCATTTGCCCTCCCTTTAGGTGATGGTAAGGCGCTCGACCTCGCCGGAGAGCGTCACGCCTTCCATCGAGACGAAGAGATGCGCGTCGGTCACGGACAGATCGAAGGCCATCCGGCGCTCGAGGCGCGCGACCAGGCCGGCGATCAGCTCCCGGTCGAAGGCGTACAGCTCGATCGTTTCGGCGCGATGAATGCGCTCTCCCGCGAGCTGGCGCAACAGCAGGGCCGGCTCCTTGTGCGTGTAGACCGCGACGCGCGGCGCGGCCTTGGCTGCCTTGTGCAGCCTGGCCGCGTCCGGCGCGCCGATGTCGATCCAGGCGCGCAGCTCGCCGGTGAGATCGCGCACCGCGAGCGCCGGCTCGTCGGGCTCGGACAGCCCGCGGGAAAAGGAGAGGCCCTCGGTGAGCTCGAGGCAGTAGGCCAGCACGCGCGCGACGAGATGGTCTTCGGCCTCCGAGGGGTGGCGCGCCACCTTAAGCGCGAGCGATTCGTACACTCCGCGGTCGACGTCGGAGAGCTGGATAGCGAAATTGTAGATCGTTGCAGACAGCGCCAAGGCAATCTCCGGGGTGCCCGCTAATATAGACGCCGTGAGCTATCTCGTCGGCATCGACATCGGCGGCACCTTCACCGACTGCGCGATCGTCGATCGCGCCGGCAAGCTCCTCACCACCAAGGTCCCCTCCACGCCGCCCGATTTCGCGCGCGGCATGATGGACGCGCTCGGCGCCGGCGCCGATGCGCTCGGCATCCCGCTCGACCGCTTCTGCCGCGACATCGCTTTCCTCTCGCATGGCACCACGGTCGGCACCAACACCATCATCCAGAAGCGCGGCGCGAAGGTCGGCCTGATCACGACCAAGGGGCACGAGGACGCGATCCACATCATGCGCGGCTCGCGTCGAAGCCGACGCCGATCGTGCCGAAGCGCCTGATCCGCGGCGTCTCGGAGCGCGTGGACTGCTTCGGCGAGATCGTGGTTTCGCTGAATGAAAAGGAGGCCGAGCTCGCCATTCGGGAATTGCTGAAAGAAGGCGTGCAGGCGATCGCGATCTGCTTCCTGTGGTCGTTCCGCAACCCGGCGCACGAAAACAAGGTGAAGGCGATGGTCCAGCGCCTGGCGCCAAAGCTGTTCGTCACCACGTCGGTCGACATCGCGCCGAAGTGGGGCGAGTACGAGCGCGTCACCGCCACTGCGCTCAACGCCTATCTGGGCCCGGTGATGGGCGGCTATCTCGGCGGGCTGGATGGCAGCTTGCGCAAGCTCGGCTACGAGCACGGCCTGCAGATCACGCAATG
>VBCP01000336.1 GCA_005888925.1 Betaproteobacteria bacterium
GAGGGTTCATTTCACGACCCGATTGCGCAGGACGCCGATACCTTCGACTTCGAGCTCGACGACGTCGCCCGCGTTGAGGAAGCGCAATTGCTCGAGCCCGCAGCCGTTGCCGACGGTGCCCGAGCCGAAGAACTCACCCGGATGCAGCGTCTCGGAGCGCGAAGCATGCGCGATGCAGTCCTCGAACTTCCAGTGCATGTCGCGCGAGTTGCCGCGGCCCCATTGCTCGCCATTCACCCGCACCACCATCTCCAGCCGGTAGGGATCCCCGATTTCATCGGCGGTCACCAGGCACGGGCCCATCGCATTGCCGTTGTCGAAGTCCTTTCCCTTCCCGGGCCCGAGCTGCCCGGCCATTTCCTTGGTCTGCTCGTCGCGCGCCGAGAAGTCGTTGAAGATGGTGTAGCCGAAGATGTGCTCGCGCGCCCGCTCCTTGCCGATGTCCTTGCCGGGCCGGCCGATGTAGCAGCCGAATTCGAGCTCGAAGTCGAGCTTCTCGCAGTAGCGCGGCCAGGGCACGTCGGTATCCGTGCCGCAGACCGAGAAGCGGCTCGGGTGGTAGTAGATCGGCCGCTGGTACCAGACCTCCGGGATGCGCGCCGGCGCGCCGCGCAGCTTGCCCACTGCCTCGAACGCCTGCCGCAGGTGCTTCTCGAAGCACAGGAAGTCGCGCATCTGCGGCGGCTCGGGACCCGGTGCTAACAGGCGCACATCCTCGCGCTTGAACGCCACCGCCTCGCTAGGCGCCTTGAGGAGCTGGCCGATCGTGTCGAGCGCGGCTTCGCCTGCTTCGATGATGTGCAGCATGCTGTGCAGGAGCGGCGAGGCGCCGTGGTAGGTGCGTCCGTAGGCGGCCTGCAGATCGAGCAGCTTGCGATCGCCGTCGATGAGCGCTCCTGTGCGCGGCGGGGAGCTGCCGACAGTGAAAGTGACGAGTCGCAACGGCGCTTGCCTCGTAGGTTTGTCCATTTTGATAATACACTTGGGCTCTGCACCCGAAGGAGGAGCCATGCGCCAGTTCAACGAAGACACGCTCACCGCCGCCGTCGTCGCACGCCTGAAGGACACGAAGGACAAGCGCTTCAGGGAAATCATGACCAGCGCGGTCAAGCACCTGCACGCGTTCGCGCGCGAAGTGCATCTCACCGAGGAGGAATGGTTCGAAGGCATCAAGTTCCTCACCGCGGTCGGCCAGAAATGCGACGACAAGCGCCAGGAGTTCATCCTGCTCTCCGACATCCTCGGGCTGTCGATGATGGTCTGCGCGCTCAACCACAAGTCCGCCCCCGGCGCGACCGAGGCCACGGTCCTCGGGCCGTTCTTCGCGCACGGCGCGAAAGAGTACGAATACGACGGCGATCTGCGCGAAGGCTGCACCGTCAAGGGCGAGGACACGCTGGTGAGCGGCCGCGTGCTGACGACCGCCGGCAAGCCGATCCCGAACGCGACGCTCGATATCTGGCACGGCGAGTTCGAGCTGCGCGGGCGCGTCAAGGTCAATGCCAAGGGCGAGTTCGCCTTCAAGAGCTACAAGCCGAAGTTCTACAGCGTGCCCGACGACGGGCCGGTCGGCGAGCTGCTGCGGGCGACGGGCAACCACAAGATGCGCCCGGCGCACATGCATGCCGTGGTCTCGGCGCCCGGCTACCAGCAGGTGATCACGCACGTCTTCGTCGAGGGCGATCCCTACCTCGACGACGATGCGGTGTACGCGGTCAAGAACTCGCTCGTCGGCAAATACAGGAAGCTCAGCAACGCCGCCGAGGCGAAGAAGCTCGGCATGTCGAATCCGTTCCTCAAGCTGGAGTGGGACTTCCACCTCGCGCCGCAAGCGGGCGTGAAAGCGCGCAAGGTGATCGCGCCGAGCGACGCGGTCGCATGATCTGGCGCGTGCGTCGGGTCCTCACCGGGCACGACTCCGAGGGCAGCTCGACGATCATCGCCGACGGCCTCGCGCCGAACATGAAGGAGGTGGGCGCGGGTTCCGGGCTTGCCATCACCGAGCTCTGGGAAACCAGTGCTGCGCCGGCGAGCAACGAAGGCCACGGCGATGCCGGCAACCGGGCGGTCCGCCTCGAGCCGCCGAAAAACGGCACGGTCTTCCGTATCGTCGAGTTTCCGCCCGACTCGCAATGGCAGAACCGCGCGGACTCGCGCAAGTGGGCCGAGGCACTCGAAGCCGGTCATGTCCCCGACCGCGGCTCAAGCGACCCGATGATGCACAAGACGAACACGGTCGATTACATCGTCGTCCTGAAGGGACAGCTGTACGCCATCCTCGACAACGGGGAAACGCTGCTGCGCCCCGGGGATGTGTTCGTGCAGCGCGGCACCAACCATTCGTGGAGCGTTCGCGGCAGCGAACCTTGTGTCATCGCGGTCGTACTGGTCGATGCCAAGCCGTTTTCGTCAGTCAAGAAAAAGCCGGCGACCAAGAAAAAACCCGCCAAGAAGGCGAAGAAGCGCAAATGACTCGCCCCCCTGACAAGGGGGGTGGCGCCTCATTGGCTAAACGCGGCCGGGGGGTTTCACCCGACGAAAAATCAGCGCCCCGCTCGTCCGCAGAGAAAGAGGCCATCGGGGTCATCGGCCTGGGGACCATGGGCTCGGCGATGGCGGCGAATCTCGTCCAAGCCGGCTTCCGCGTGCACGGCTTCGACGTGCTGGCGCCGCAGCGCGATGAGCTGAAGAAATCTGGCGGTGTCCCCGCGACATCAACTGCTGCCGTCGCACAGCTCGCTGAAGTTCTCATCACGTCGCTGCCGAGCGCCGAGGCGCTGCACGCGGTCGCGGAAGAGCTGCTCGGCAAAGGCCGCGTGGTGATGGAAACCAGCACGCTGCCGATCGAGGACAAGGAGCGCGCGCGCGACACGCTGGCGAAGAAAGGCATCGTGCTGCTCGACTGCCCGCTTTCGGGCACGGGCGCGCAGGCGCGGGCGAAGGATCTGGTGGTTTTCGTGAGCGGCGACGAGGCGGCGTTCCGCAAGATCGAGCCGTACCTGCCCGGATTCTCGCGCGCGCACTACTTTCTCGGGGCGTTCGGCAACGGCAGCAAGATGAAGTTCGTCGCGAATCTGCTGGTCGCGATCCACAACGTCTCCACCGCCGAGGCATTTGTGCTCGGCATGAAAGCAGGGCTCGATCCGAAGACCATCTACGAGGTGATGGCGAACAGCGCCGGCGCTTCGCGCATGTTCCAGGTGCGCGGCCCGCAGATGGTGGCGAACAAGTACGACGAGGCCACGATCAGCGTGCAGCTGTTCCAAAAGGACATGAAGATCATCGGCGAGTTCGCCACGCAGCTCGGCGTGCCGACGCCCCTCTTCAACACCTCCGCGACGATCTACAACGCCGCCATGGCGATGGGCCATGCCAAGGAAGACACGGCTGCCGTCTGCGCGGTGCTCGAGAAACTGAGTGGCATTCGCCGATAGGCGACGGCGGCTCATCGCGCTCGGGCTCGCCGCGCTGGCGGCGCCGCGGTTCGCCGTCGCGCAGAAGGTCTGGCGCATCGGCGTGCTGGAAACGATCGCGCGGGTGCCGAATGCCGCCAACTTCGAGGCGTTCATCAAGGGCATGCGCGATGTCGGCTACGTCGAAACGAAGAACCTGCTGGTCGACTATCGATCAGGCGATGGGCAGGCCGAGCGCTTCGCGGCACTCGCCGACGAATTGGTGCGGGCGAAGGTCGATCTGATCCTCACGCGCGGTACGCCCGCCGCGCTCACCGCCGCCAAGGCGACGCGCACGATTCCGATTGTCATGGCGGCGATCGGCGAGCCGCTGGGCCGCGGGATCGTCGCGAGCCTCGCGCATCCGGGCGGCAACGTCACCGGGCTGAGCTCCTTCGTCACCGAGCTCACCGGCAAGCGCTTGGAAGTGCTGCAGGCGCTCCGGAAGATGTCGCGCGTCGCCACGCTGCTCAACATGAGCAATCCGATCTTCGCCGCGCAATGGAAGGAAACGCAGCTCGCGGGGGAGAAGCTCGGCATCCAGGCGCAGCTCCTCGATGTGCGAAAGGCCGAGGACCTGGAAGCGGCATTCGCCGCTGCCGTGCAGCAGCGCGCGGACGGCCTCATCGTAGGCATCGACGCCGTGACCCAGGCGAGCCGGACCCTGATCGCCCAGCTCGCCGCGCGGCACCGCCTGCCGGCGGTCTATGCCGCCAAGGAATTCGCCGATGCCGGCGGCCTGCTCTCCTATGGTGTGAGCTATCCGGACCTCTACCATCGGGCCGCGGGCTTCGTGCACAAGATCTTCGGCGGCGCGCGGCCCGGCGATTTGCCGGTGGAGCAGCCGACGAAGTACGAGCTCGTCATCAACGGCAAAGCGGCTGCGGCGCTTGGATTGGCGATTCCGGCATCGCTGCTCGCGCGCGCCGATGAAATCATTCAATAGGGTCAGACCGCGATCTAGCTGTTGAGCGTACGCAGCGTATCGAGCAGCGCTTCGATGTCGAAAGGTTTCTGCAGCGTCGCGTCGACCCCCATCAGCGTAGCCGAGGAGAGGTAATCGACCTTCGCCCGCTGCCCGCCGCCCGAGACGGCAATGATCTTGGTCCGCGGAAAATCGCGGCGGAAGGCGACGATCGCCTCGAAGCCGTCGCTTTCGGGCATGAAGATGTCGGTGATCAGAACCGACGAGGCACGCTCACGCTGCAAGGCGAGCGCCTGGCGCCCGTCGGCCGCTTCGCGCACCGTGTATCCGGCGAGCTCGAGCGCGAGCTTGAGCGACAGGCGCTGATCGGCGTCGTCGTCGGCGAGGATGATCACGGAAGCTCCGCGATGACTTGCTTGAGACGCTCCGCGCTCACCGGCTTGACGAGGTGCGCATCGAAGCCCGCGTCGAAGGCGCGGCGCTGGTCTTCGGGTTGCCCGAAGCCGGTCAGCGCAACGAGTCCGATGCGCCGCCCGTCGTGCGCCGCGCGCAGCCGCCGCGCCACTTCGTAGCCGTCCATCCCGGGCAGCCCGATATCAATCAACGCGACATCCGGCGCGGCTTCCTGCGCGAGCGCGAGCCCGGTTTGCGCATCGCCGGCCGCGCGCACCCGATGCCCGTCGAGCGCGAGCGCCGCCTCGAG
>VBCP01000040.1 GCA_005888925.1 Betaproteobacteria bacterium
CAGCAGCAGAGCGAAATCGGGTGACCATTCGGTGAGTGAGCTCGAGCAGTACGCCGAGCAGATCGAGTCCCTAGCGCAGCGCCTCGGCCTCGACTACTACCCGGTCGACTTCGAGATGGCGCCGGCCTCGCTCATGACCGAGATTGCGGTCTACGGGCTGCCGGTGCGCATGCCGCACTGGTCCTTCGGCGTGCGCTACATCCACCAGCTGGTGCGCCAGAGCATGGGCCACTCGAAGATCTTCGAGGTGATGTTCCCCGGGGACCCGTGCCGCGCGTTCCTGATGGACGGCAACTCGACCGCCGAGAACGCGCTCGTCACGGCGCACGTCCTCGGGCACGCCGACTTCGCCAAGAACAACCAGCTGTTCGCGCGCTTCCACGCCATGGCCGGCGGCAACATCGTCGAGACCGCCGCGGCGCACGCGCACCGCATCCAGCTCTCGATCGAGGCGCACGGCGTCGAGCGCGTCGAGTCGGTGCTCGACGCGGCGCTCGCGCTCGAGGCGCACATCGACGTCGCGGGCGAGCTGCACCGCGCGCGCTACCCGGAGTTCGTCGAGCGCAAGGACGCGCCGGTCGACAACAGCTTCCAGAGCCGCTTCAAGCAGCTGCCGGGCGCCGACGAGCCGGCGGCGGCGAAGAGACAGTCCGGCGAGATCCGCGCGCCGGTGCCGCCCCACCCGGAATACGACCTCCTCTGGTTCATCGCCAACTACGCGCCCGAGCTCGAGCAGTGGGAGCGCGACATCTTCCTGATGGTGCGCTCGGAGTCGTTCTACTTCTACCCGGTGTTCGCCTGCCAGATCATGAACGAGGGCTGGGCCTCGTACTGGCACGCGCGCCTCTTGCGCGAGGCGGACTTCCTGCCGCAGCCGCTGTACTTGTCGGCCATCAAGGCCCACTCGGACGTGGTACGCCCGTTCGCGAGCGGCAAGGAGACCGCGCTCGCCATCAATCCCTACCACCTGGGCTTCACCATCTGGGAGCGCATCGTCGAACGACACGGCATCGAGCGCGCGCGCGAGGTGCGGCGCGACGAGGACGACTTCGGCTTCGTGCGCAACTGGCTCGACGAGGAGCTCGCCGCCCAGTCCGGCCTGTTCGTCTACGAGACGCGCCCCGGCGACGAGATCCGCGTGGCGTCGAAGGACATCAACGTGATCCGCGAGGCGATCCTCGGGCCGAAGTTCAACTTCGGCTCACCGCGCGTCGCCGCGGTGGAACTCAAGCACGACGGCAGCCTCGGCCTCGCCCACGATCATGCGAGCGACGGGCGTGGGCTCGACGTCACGCGCGCGAAGCGCGTGCTCGATTACGTGCACCGCGTCTGGCGCCGCCCCGTGCGCCTCGCGACCACCAACGAGCGCAACGAAGCAGTAGAGCTCGCCGCCTAGAGCAGCAGCACCAGCAGGATCACCAGCAGGATGATGATCAGCAGCTGGTCGTTGCTGAGCACCCCGCCTGCCGGCAGCAGGTCCACCGCCCCGGCGAGCTGCGCCACCTCCGCGTCGCTCATTGCGTCGACCCGGGCCGCGGCGTCCTTCGCCTGCACGCCCATCTTCTGCAATGCCTGCACCACGTCGGGCCGCTCGAGCGCCGCCTTCACGCGCTCGCGCTCCGGCTGCACCGCCTCGTCGGTGCCGATCATGCCGGCCTGCACCGCCGGCGCGGCGAGCCCGCAGGCCACGATCAGAATCCCAAGCAGTCGTTTCATCATTGACTCCGTCTTGTTTGGGGGCTTCGAATATAGCGACGCGATGTGACACGGGTCATGGGCATAATGCCGGCCCATGAAAGCCTACGTGCTGCGCGCCGAGGCCGATGGCATGGCCCTCGAGCTGCGCGAAAAGTCACGGCCGGAGCCCGGTTCGGCCCAGCTGCTGGTACGGGTGCGGGCTGCGAGCCTCAACCGCGGCGAGCTGATCCGCGGCCACGGCCTCATCAAGCCCGGCACCGAGAAGCCCGCCGGCATGGATGCCGCGGGCGAAGTCGTCCCGACCGGCGAGCGCGTCATGGGCCGCCTTCCCGGCGCCTTCGCCGAGTACGGCCTGATGGACAAGCAGGATGCAATTCCAATCCCTGCCACGCTCAGCTGGGAAGAGGCCGCCGCCGTCCCGATCACCTTCCTCGTGGTCTACGACATGCTCGTGCAGCAGGGCAAGCTCAAGGCCGGCGAATGGCTGCTCGTCACCGGCGCCTCGGCCGGCGTCGGCGTCGCCGCGCTGCAGGCGGCCAAGGCGCTTGGCGCGAAGGTCATCGGCACCTCCGGCTCCGCAGACAAATTGAAGAAGCTCTCCGCGTTAGGGCTGGACGTCGCCGTGCACACCCGCAAGCCCGACTTCCACGACGCGGTGATGAAGGCGACCGACGGCAAAGGCGTGAACCTCGTCGTCAACAACGTCGGCGGCACGGTGTTCGCCGAATGCATCCGCTCGCTCGCCTACGAGGGTCGGCTGGCGACGGTCGGCTACCTCGACGGCAGCATGCAGAGCGAGATCGACCTGGACGCCCTGCATTCGAAGCGCCTGAAGCTCTTCGGCGTCTCGAACAAGCTGCGCACCGCGCCGCAGCGCGCCGCCACGGTCGAGGGCTTCAAGAAGGATTTCCTGCCGCTCTTCGCCAGCGGCACGTTGAAGCCGCTCGTCGACCGCGTTTACCCGTTCGACAAGCTGCCCGAAGCGAAGCAGTTCATGGAATCGAACGCGCAGGTCGGCAAGATCGTCGTAAAAATCTAATCGGGTCAGGCTCCGATTATTCGGCCTTGATGTGCGCCTCTTTCACCACCTTGCCCCAGGTGTGGTACTCGCGCTCGATGTAGCGGCCGAATTCCTCCGGGGTCATGGCGAGCGGCTCGACGCCGGTCTTGTTCAGCGCCGCGACGACCTGCGGATTGGCGAGCGCTCTTCCGATGTCGCGGGAGAGCCGGTCGACGATCTCCTTCGGCGTTTTCGCCGGCGCGAGGTAGCCGTACCAGTTGAGCGCCTCGTAGCCGGGGAAGCCGGACTCGGCGACCGTCGGCACGTCGGGCATCAGCGCGGCGCGCTTCGAGCCGGTGGTGGCAATGGGCCGGGCCCGGCCCGAGCGGATCTGCGAGATGGACGAGATCGGCGTGGCGAAGAACGAGTCGACCTGCCCGCCGAGAAAGCCCTGCATCGCCGGCCCGCCGCCCTTGTAGGGCACGTGCGTCATGTCGATCTTGGCCATGCCCTTCAACAGCTCGCCCGCGAGGTGCCCCGCACCGCCGATGCCAGACGAGGCGTAGGTCATGCCCGGCTTCTGGCGCGCGAGCTTGACGAAGTCCTGCACTGACTTGACCGGCAGCGTGGGCTGCACGACGAGCACGTTGGCGAACACCGCGGCCATGCTGACCGGCACCAGATCTTTCAGCGGGTCGTAAGGCGTCTTCAGGATGTGCGGATTCACGGCGAGCGCGCCGACGTTGGCGAGCACCAGCGTGTAGCCGTCGGGCGCGGCCTTAGCGGCGTAGTCCACCGCGATGTTGCCGCCGGCGCCGGCGCGGTTCTCGACCACCACCTGCTGCCCGAGCAGCTCGCCGAGCACCGGCGCGACGATGCGCGCGGTGGTGTCGGTGCCGCCACCGGGCTCGAAGCCCACGACGGTCGTGACCGGCTTCGCGGGATACGAGCCC
>VBCP01000337.1:0-9983 GCA_005888925.1 Betaproteobacteria bacterium
GAGGCGAGGGCGAAGGGCGCGATCCTCGAGCAGCGCCTGCTGCCGCTTGCGCGCGAGCTCGGCTGGCAGGAACGCGCCGGCGACAGCGACGACCTGCGCGACCTGCGCGTGACGCTGCTTCCCTATGCCGCCGAGACCGGCGATCTCGCTCTGCGCGCGCAGGCGCGCGAGCTCGCTCTGGCGTGGATCGCGAACCGCGAGGCGGTGCCCGCTACGATGACGCGCGCGGTGCTCGACACCGCGGCGCGCTTTGCCGACGCCGGGCTCTACGAACAACTGCAAGCTCTCGCCACCAGCACGCTCGACCTGCGCGAGCGCTATTACCTGCTTTCCGCCCTCGCCAAGCTGCGGGACAGCGCGCTGCGCGAGCGGCTGCTGGCGCTTGCGCTGCAGAAGGATCTGAGCGGCCGCGACGCACGCGACCTTTTCGAGGACGCGCTCGAGGACGAGGTCAACCGCCGGCCGGCCTTCGACTTCCTGCGCGCCAACTACGACGCGCTCGCCGCCAAGCTGCCGGAGCACTCGATGGCCCGGCTGATGGCGCCGCTCGCGGAGCTGTGCACGCGCGAGGAGCGCGAGCTCTTCGCCGGCTTCTTCAAGGAGCGCGCGCCGCAGGTCCTCGGCGGCGCGCGCCAGTACCGCCAGTCGCTCGAGCGCATCGATCTGTGCATCGCCGCGCGGAACAACTCGTGATGCGAACGCTGCTCTTTCTGCTCGCGCTCGGCTGCGGCGACGCCGCTGCGCAATCGTTTCCCGTGCGGCCGGTGCGCTTCATCGTCGGCTTCACGCCCGGCGGCGGCGTCGACATCAATGCGCGGCTGCTCGCCGCGAAGCTCTCCGAGCTCTTCGGGCAGCAGGTCGTGGTGGAGAACAAGCCCGGCGCCGGCACCAATATCGCCAACGAGTACGTCGCCAAGTCGACAGCCGACGGCTACACGCTGCTCTTCAACAGCGCGGCCTTCGCCGTCAACCTCGCGCTCTACCGCAACCCGCCGTATGCGTTGCGCGACTTCGCGCCGGTGTCGGTGTTCTCGGAGAGCGTCAACCTGCTCGTCGTTTCCGCTTCGCTTCCCGCGCGCACGCTCCAGGATCTCGTGACCATGGCGCGTGCGCGCCCCGGCAGTCTCAACTACTCGTCGGCCGGCGCCGGCACCACGCAGCACATGGCGGCCGAGCTCTTCAAGCTGCGGAGCGGCACGGACATCGTGCACGTGCCCTACAAGGGCAGCGCGCCCGCGCTCACGGCACTGATCGCGGGCGAAGTGCAGCTCAGCTTCTCCAACACGGTGGCGATCAACCAGCACGTGCGCTCCGGCCGGCTGCGCGCGCTCGCCGTGGCGGGCGCCAAGCGCACCGATCTCATGCCTGAAGTCCCGACGATGAAGGAGGCGGGCGTCGAAGGCGTCGAAGTGCCGCTGTGGTTCGGCCTGCTCGCGCCGGCGGCGACGCCGCGCGACGTCCTTCAGGTACTCGCGAGCGGCGTGGCAAAAGCCGCGCGCTCGCCGGATCTGCGCCAGAGGCTCATCGACCAGGGCGCCGACCCGGTCGGCAACTCGTCGGAGGAATTCGAGCGCCAGCTGCGCGACGAGGTCGCGCGCTGGCACGAGGTGGTGAAGGTCTCGGGCGCGAAAGCCGATTAACTCGGATAATTCGGGGCCAGGGTCGTAATTATTCTTCCGCCAAACCGTAATTCCCGAACCAGCCAGCGCGGACAGCGCAGGAGAACGCGCCCGGTCGCCGCTAGCCGTCCCTACGACTCTTGGCTTATTGAACAGCTAAGAGACCCTGCGGAAGCGGCCGCATACCTCAAGGCTGTCATCGAAGAAGGCGATCAACGCGCGCTTATGCACGCGCTCCGTCAAGTAGCGCGCGCGCCTAGCCAGCTTTCGACAGGGGTCTGACCCCGATTCAGCGTTGTGAAAAGCTGCGCTCGAAGATGTGCTCGGCGATACGGTTCTTGAGGATCTCGATCGAGCCGCCGGCGATCATCCAGCCGCGGCAGCGGCGCAGGCAGTACTCGACGAGTGACTCCTGGCTGTAGCCCATGCCGCCCATCACCTGCAGCGATTCGTTCGCCACGTCGAAGCCCGCCTGGTTGCAGTAGGCCTTGGCGATCGCGGTCTCCTCGGGTGAGGGCAGCCCGCGGTCGGCGTTCGCCGCCGCGCGGTAGAGCAGGAGCTGGGCGGCGTCGAGCTTCATCTTCATGTCGGCGAACTTCCACTGCAGCCCCTGGAACTCGCACAGCAGGCGCCCGAACTGGCGCCGCTCGAGCGCCCAGGCGCGCGCCGCCTCGTACGCGTAGCGTCCCAGAGCAAGCGAGCGCGCCGCGTTGCCGATGCGCTCGACGTTGAAGCCGGCGATCTGCTTCTTGAAGCCGCCTTGCACGTCGGCGAAATGCAGCTCGGCCCACTCCTCGCCCGACATGAACTTCGACGCCTTGCCCCGGCTCACGCCCAGCGCCTCCCGCTCGACCAGCACCGAGCCGATGCCGCCGACGCCGGGACCGAAGCGCACATAGACCAGAAACAGCTCGGCATAGGCCGAGTGCGTGGTGAAGATCTTCGAGCCGTTGATGCGATAGCCGGTGCCATCCCGCGTGGCGCTGGTCTTGAGATCGGTGACCGCGGAGCCGGCATCGGGCTCGGTCATGCCGACCGCGATCACGCTCTCGCCGGCGAGCAGCCGCTTGAGGTATCGATCCTTCTGCGCAGCGGAGCCATATTCCGCCAGCACGCGGATCGGCCCGAAATTGCCCGCCTGCACCACGTCCGCGCTGCGCGGACAAACGCAGGCCACCGTCTCGATCGCGATCACGGCGTCGAGCAGCGTCCCGCCCTGCCCGCCGTCGGCCTCCGGGATGGTGATGCCGAGCAGGCCCTGCTTCGCCATCAGTTTCGCCACGTCCCACGGATAGCCGCCTGCATGCGCGCACTCGACTGCTTTTGCCGCCAATTCCTTTTTTGCAAAGCGCAGCACCGCATCGCGGAACTGCTGCTGCTCGGGCTTCAGCCTGAAGTCCATGTCAAAGCTCCCTTGGCGGCCACTCGGCGCGATGGGTTCCCAGCGGCACCGGCGGCCGGTCCCAGTGCGCCGGCGTGTGCGAAAGCTGCAGCACCGGCCGCAGGTAGGTGATCCTGCCGAGCGGCGAATCCATCTCCGCGCAGTACTTCGCCAGCTCGGCCGCGGGAATATCCGCCGCCACGCCGCTGAACGGCACCGTGCCGCGCTCGACGATCCATCGGCCGACGCGCGCCAGGGCCACGCGCACCAGCCAGCTCCCGCCCTCGCGCGCACGGCGTGCGAGGGCGACTGTCGCGCCGAACGCCATCAGGTAGCCGCTCACATAGTCGATCGCCGACACCGGCATGAGCTTTGGCGCGCTCGCGTCGCCCGAGGCGTGTGCCATGCCGCTCACCGACTGCACGATGCTGTCGAAGCCCCGCCGGGCGCGCCACGGCCCGCTCTCGCCCCATGCCGACAGCGACACGCACACGATGCCCGGACGCAGCGCGGCGAGCGCCTCGGGAGAAAAGCCGCGCGCGGCGAGCGCGCCTGGGCGATAGGACTGCGAGAAGACATCCGCTTGCTTGACCAGAGTCTGGAGGAGGTAGGCGCCTTCGGCGGTCCTCAGGTCGAGGCGCGCCGAGAGCTTGCCGATGCCGGTGTCCATCTCCACCAGTCCCATGTCGTGAAGATGCTCGGCGCTGATCTTCAGCACATCGGCGCCGTGCTCGGCCAGGCTCTTCGCACAGGTCGGGCCGGCGAGCACGCGCGTGAGGTCGAGCACGCGGATGCCGGCAAGCGGCCTTTTCGCCGCTCTTGGTCTTTCCGGCGGCGCATCGCCGATTCGGGTGATCTCGATAAGCGGCTGCGCAGCTACTGCCTCGGCCTGCGCGTGCCGCGCCCAGTCTGCCGCGGTGCGCACGAAGCCGGCGCAGCCGCCGGCGGCATGGATCGCATCCTCGAGCGCCTCGCCGGTCCAGACACTCGCCTTTTCCTGCGCTTGTCTTCGATCCGGCGGCGCCTGCAGCACCTTGAGCGCCGCATCGCGGTGATTCGGGAAATTGCAGTGAGTTCTGATCCAGCCGTCTCGCACCGGGTAGAAGTCGCTCAGCGGATCCCATACCGGCGGCAGCAGCTCGCCGTTGATGCGCATATAGCGCGCGCTGCGCAGCGACAGCGCGGCGGCGCGCAGGTCGACGGCGACGCGTTGCGGCGGCAGGCCGCGCAGTTCACCGAAGCGCACAACCGCCGTGCCGAGCGCCGCGAGCGCCGCGGCGCCGGCCGTGCCGACGCGGTAAGGCGTCGGCAGCACCGGATCAGCGCCAGTGATCTGCGCCAAATCGGCCGCCGCGATATCCGCGGCTGCCAGAAGCTCGCGCAGCGCGGCGTCAGGCATCTTTGAAGAGCACGCGCGCGTCGACTGCAACCGCGCCTTGCGCTTTGACGATGAGCGGATTGATTTCCGCCTCGCGCACCGGCCGCCCGGGAATGAGCGCCAGGCGCGAGAGCGCCGACACGGTGCGCGCGAGCGCTGCGATATCGCCGCGCGGCAGGTTTCGGTAGCCGCGGATCACGGCGAGCCCCGTCACGCGCGCGATCATGGCATCGGCCTCGGCCCCGCTCACCGGCGCAAGCTCGAGCGCAAAGTCCTTGTAGAGCTCGGCCAGCGTGCCGCCCGCGCCGACCAGCACGAGCGGCCCGACGACCGGATCGTCGCGATAGCCGACGATCGCTTCGGCGAGGCCATGCTCCATGCGCTGCACCAGCAAGCGTTGCCCGCCCATGCGCCTCGCTTGCTGGACCAGCTCGGCCTGGCTGTGGATGTTCAAGGCGACGCCGCCCATTTCCGTCTTGTGCTCGGCATCCAGGCGCTTCAGCGCCACCGGGTACGGCACCGAGTGCGCGAACTCGGGCGCCTGCACGATGGCCTGCTCGGCGACCGCGATATTCAGGTTTTTCAATAAAGCAAATACTTCGCGCTCGAGGCGCGGCGGCTGCAGGGCGGGACGCTCGCGCGGCGCGCGCCAGGCGAAGAAGGCGGCGAATGCGTCGGCGCAGGCTTCGGGCGTGCGAAAGGCGGCGATCCCCTGCGCGGCGAGCAGCGCGAGCGAGCGCTCGGCGTGCGGGGTCAAGAACGCAGCGGTAGGCTTGGATGTGCGCTTCACCTGCACGATCGGCTCGACCGCGAGCTCCGGATGAAACTGGGCGGATGAGCCGACCGCGGCAAGCACCGCGTCGCACTCGGTCGAGCCGAGCAGCTGCTTGAGCGTCGCGCGGTACGTGTCTTTCGTCGCGGTCATGGTGAGGTCGTGCATCGACGCGAGCGCAATGCCGTGCAGGCCCAGCCGATCGACGACGCTCGCGGCGCCGCCGCCGGTGGTGGTCACCACCGCGACACGCGCTGGGCGCGTCAGTCCCACCGGCTTTCGATCGGCGACCAGCGGCGGGATCTCGATCAGCGTCTCGAGCATGTCTACACGCACGATGCCGCAGTCGCGAAAGTACGCGTCCAGCGCGACGTCCATCCCGGCGAGCGCACCGGTGTGCGTGCGTGCGAGCTCCTCGCCGAGCGCGGAGCGCCCGAGCTTGTAGGCGACGATCGGCTTGCCGGCGGCGTGCGCCTTGCGCGCGGCTCGGGCGAGGCGATCGGCGTCGCGCACGGTTTCCAGGAAGAGCGCGATGACCCGGGTATCGGCGTCCTCGACCAGCAGCTCGACCAGCTCGGCGACGCCGAGGTCGGCTTCGTTGCCGACCGACACCAGCTTGGCATAGCCGAGCCCGCGCGCCGCGCCGCGCGAGAGCAGCGTGCCGAGCATCGTGCCGCTCTGCGACACGAGGCTCGTGGCTCCGGCGGGCGGCGCGTCGATCTCCAGCACCGCGTTGACGGTCAGCGCGAACCGTCCCGGCAGGTTGACCACGCCCATGCTGTTCGGGCCGAGCAGGCGCACGCCGAGCTTCCTCGCCTGCTCGACGAGCCGCGCCTCGCGGCGCGCGCCGTCGGCACCTGCGTCGGCAAAGCCGTTGCTGTAGACGGTCGCGACCGCCACGCCCTTGCGGGCGCAGTCCTCCAGCGCCGGCTCGACCTCCTCGACCATGATGAAGGCGTGATCGATCTCCAGCGGCACGTCGGCGAGGCGGCGGTAGGCGCGCTCGCCAAGCACTTCGTCGCGCGTGGCGTTCACCGGAACGATGCGGCCGGTATAGCCGTGCTTGCGCAGGAAGCGCTGCGGCCGCGCGGTGTTCTTGCGCGCGTCGCCCGAAGCGCCGATCAGCGCGACCGCGCGAGGCGCGAACAGCGCCTGCGCTAGTCGCATTCCAGCTTCCAGAGCCGCGCGAGCAGCGACTGGGCGCCCTGCTTCCCCAGCACTGGAGCGGCGAGCTCCATGAATTTTTCTTCGACCTCCGCGTCGCTCAGCGGCAGGTCGGGGTCGCCTTTGCGCGTCGGCTGCAGCAGCTCCTCGCGCCGCCCGCGTGCCGTGATCGCCACGCGCGCCGCGCGCTGGCGCGGGAACGTGGCATCGAGCTCGGGATCCAGCGATACGGACACCTTGTCCATCAGCGCTCGCGTGGCGTGATCGTTCAGGCGCGCTGGTTCAAAAGCGGCGAGGCGCACGCTGCCGTGGGTGAGCGCCGTCGCGACGACATACTTCATCGAGAAGCGCGCCTCGGCCGCCGTGCGCGGCTGCGCGTAGTGCGCCACTTCGACGCCAGCGCGGTAGGTACCGACGTCGACGCGCTCGATGTCTTCGGTCCGGAGATTGTGTTTCCCCTTCAAGGCGAGCGCGCCATCGATGGCCGCAAAGGTGTGGCCGCAGCAGGCGTGGTTCTTGAACGTCATGCGCGTGATGTGGAAGTCGCGGCCGAGCCCGGCGAGCGCCTTCTCCCAGTCGGGGTTGTCGCCCATCGCGCGGCCGAAGCCCGCTTCGCCTTCCATGACGTCGAGCGAGCCCGTCACGCCTTCGCGCGCCGCCAGCGCCGCGGTGACGCCTGCCTCGGCGGCACGGCCGGCGTGCAGCGGCTTCGACATCGAATCCATGCGGAAGGCCTGCTGCAGGCCGGCGGCAAACGTGGTCACCGTGGCCAGCGCGTGGGCAAATTTGTTTCCATCGAGGTTCAAAAGCTCCGCAGCAGCCGCGCACGCGCCGAAGCAGCCGATGGTGCCGGTGTTGTGCCAGTAGCGGTAATGCGCGCGTCCCATTGCCGCGCCGATCCGAGTCGAGATCTCATAGCCGACGATCACCGCCCGCAGGAAATTCCGGCGCTCGAAGCCCAGCGCATGGGCCGCGGCGATCGTCGGCGCACCGGGATGGTAAATGCCGTCGCGATAGATATCGTCGACCTCGACGGTGTGCGCCGCGGCGCCGTTGATGAGTGCCAAGGTTCGGGCATCGCCCTCGCCGAGCGCTTTCTTCAGCAGCGTCGCGGGCGCGACGATGCTGCCGGGCAGGAGCGCGGCGTGCCAGTCGATGACCGCGCGCTTCGCGTGGTGCAGGACCTCCGGCGGTATCGGCTGCGAGCGCCAACCGGCGGCCCAGCTTGCATAGCGCTCGACGACGTGCATCAGCCGAGCTTCGCGCCGGCGCGGGCAATGCGCCGGCCGGCTTCCGCGAGATTCTCCATCGATGTGGCGAAGGATACGCGGATGTACGGCGAGGCGCCGTACGGCGCGCCGTGCACCAGCGCGACACCCTCGTCGAGCAGATAAAGCGCGACGTGCTCGTCATCGGCGAGGGCCGTGCCCTCCGGCGTGCGCTTGCCGAGGAAGCCTGCGCAGGACACGAAGAAATAGAATGCGCCGTGAGGCATGCCACAAGCGAGGCCGGGAATCGCGGCGAGCTGCGGGCCGAGCGCATCGCGCCGGCGCTCGAACTCGGCGCTGCGGCGGCGCACGCCGTCCTGCGGCCCGGTGAGCGCGGCCAGCGCGGCCGCCTGTCCGATCGATGACGGATTGGCGGTGCTCTGCGACTGCAGCGTGCCCATCGCGCGGATCAGCGCGGACGGACCCGCGCCGTAGCCGATGCGCCAGCCGGTCATTGCGTACGCCTTGGAGACACCGTTGACGGTGAGCGTGCGCGACGCGAGTTGCGGCGCCGCCTGCGCCATGGTGGCGTGGCGGCGGCCGTCGAACAGGATGTGCTCGTAGATGTCGTCCGCGAGGATCCACACCCGAGGATGGCGCTCCAGCACTGCGGCGAGCGCCCGCAGCTCCTCCAGCGTATAAGCAGTCCCCGCGGGATTACTCGGCGCATTCAGGATCAGCCACTTGGTGCGGGGCGTGATGGCCGCCTCCAGCGCCGCGGGCGAAAGCTTGAAATCGTTTTCGCGCGCGGTGGGCGCAATCACCGCCCGGCCTTCGGCGAAGGCCACCATCTCCGGGTACGACAGCCAGTGCGGCGCGGGAATCAGCACCTCGTCGCCCGGGTCGAGCGTCGCCATCAGCGCATTGAAGATCACTTGCTTCGCGCCGGCGCCGACGCTGATCTCGTCGGGCTCGAAGCGAAGCCCGTTCTCGCGGCGAAACTTCTCGACGATCGCCGCCTTGAGCTCGGGCGTGCCGTCGGTGTTCGTATAGCGCGTTTCGCCAGCCCGCATGGCGCGGTGCGCCGCCTCGATGACGTGCTCCGGCGTCGCGAAATCCGGCTCGCCCTGCCCGAGGTTAAGGATGTCGCGGCCCGCGGCACGCAGCTCGCGAGCGCGCTGCGCCGCGGCGCTCGAAAGCGACGCCCGCACGCGCGACATGCGCTCGGCGAGAGGCGACATTCCTAGTTGACGACGATGTTGTTCTCGCGGATCAGCCGCGACCACTTTTCGCGCTCGGCGCGCACATGCGCGGCAAACGCCTCGGGCGAGCCGCCCATCGCGTCGGCGCCCTGCTCGGCGAGCTTCTGACGCATCTCCGGGGTGGCGAGGATGGAATTGATGTCGCGGTTCAAACGCTCGATCAGCGCGCGCGGCGTGCCGGCGGCGACCGCAATGCCGCTCCAGGAGAGCGACTCGTAGCCCGGCACGCCGGCCTCCGCCACGGTCGGCAGCTCCGGCATGGCGGAAGAGTGCTGCAGGCCGGTGACGGCGAGCGCCCGCAGCTTTCCTGCCTTGATCTGCGACACGGCACCCGGCATGTTTTCGAACATCATCGACACGCGCCCCGAGATGAGATCGGGCATCGCCTGGCCGCTGCCCTTGTAAGGGATGTGCAGGATATCGGTATTGGTGAGGCTCTTGAAAAGCTCGCCGGACATGTGCGTGGAGCTGCCCGCGCCGGAGGACGCGAAGCTCAGCCGCCCGGGCTCGCGCCTGGCGAGCGCGATCAGCTGCGCGACGCTGCGCGCGGGAGAGTCCGCCGGGACGATGAGCACGTTGGTGATCGAGGCGATGAAGACCACCGGCTCGAGATCCTTCGCCGCGTCGTACGTCATGTTGCGATAGAGCGCGTTGTTGATCGCCATCACGCCGGTTGTCGCCATGAGCAGCGTGTAGCCGTCGGGCGTGCCGCGTGCTACCGCTTCGGCGCCGATGTTGCCGGCCGCGCCGGCGCGGTTCTCGACCATCACCGGCTGGCCAAGCGGCGCGGCGAGGCGCTCGGCGAGGAGCCGCGCGAAGATGTCGGTCGAGCCGCCGGGCGCGAACGGCACCACGATGCGCAGCGGTTTCGCGGGATACTGCGCCCACGCGATCTCGACAACGAGCGCGAGAGCGACGAGCAGGAGCCTCATGCGCCCAATTTACCTCGGTTTATGCCTCGCGGTGCTCGCCGCCGCCGCGCTCGGCCAGGAGTTTCCGAACCGCCCGGTGCGCATCGTGGTGCCGTGGCCGCCCGCGGGCAACGTCGACATCACCGCGCGCACCGTGGCCCCGGCGCTCGGCGACGCGCTCGGCCAGCAGGTGATCGTCGAGAACCGCGCGGGCGCCGGCGGCACCATCGGCACCGCGGCGGTGGTGAAGTCGCCGGCGGACGGCTACACGCTGCTCCTCGGTTCGAG
>VBCP01000337.1:10137-14622 GCA_005888925.1 Betaproteobacteria bacterium
CGGCTCGTCGAACCATCTCGCGATCGAGCTCCTGATGCGCATGGCGAACCTGCAGCTGCTGCACGTCCCGTACAAGGGCAGCGGCCCGGCGCTCATCGATCTCCTCGGCGGGCAGGTCGAGTCGATGATGGACCAGCTCACCGCCTCCATCGGCCATATCCGCGAGGGCCGCATCCGCGTGCTCGCCATCTCGTCGCTCAAACGCTCGCCGCTGCTCCCCGAAGTGCCGACGCTCGACGAGCTCGGCGTGAAGGGCTACGAGGCGGCGACCTTCACCGGCATCTTCGTCCCCGCCGGCACGCCGGCGCCCGTCGTGGAAAAGCTCGCGGCGGCGCTGCGTAAGGCGATGGCGAACGAGTCGGTGCGCAGCCGCTACCGCGCGATGGGCGTGGAGGTCATGGACATGGGCCAGGCCGAGTTCGCCGCCTATGTGCGCGCGGATTACCAGAAGTGGCTCAAGGTCGCCCGCGAGGGCAACATCGTCATCGAATGACGCTGCTACACTGGTCCACTCTCGGGAGACGACCATGCGCGTTCCGCTCCAAGGCCTTGCCCTCCTCCTCACGCTGTGCGCCTTGCCAGCGGCCGCCGAAACGGCGCGCATCTACGTCACCAACAGCGCCGGCGACAGCATCCACGTAGCAACGAGGCCGACCTCACGCTCGACGTGTTCGACCGCGCGGGCGGCAGGCTCATCTCCAAGGTCAAGCTGAGCGGCCATCCGAACAACATCGCGACCACCAAGGACGGCGGCCGCGTGGTCGTCGGCATCGCCGAGGAGCCGGGCGCGCTGGACGTGATCGATACCACCGAGCTGAGCGTCGCGAAGAGCATCCCGGTGAACGGGAGGCTGCACAACGTGTACGTCACGCCGGACAACAAATACGTCATCACCGGCTCGATCCGCAGCAAGGTGCTGACGGTGATCGACCTGGCGACCGAAAAGATCGCCTGGCAGCTCCAGCTCGACGAAGGCGTGCGTCCGATGGCGATGGAAAAAGCGCCCGACGGCTCGGTTCGGCGGATCTTCGTGCAGCTCTCCAATCTCAACGGCTTCGCGGTGATCGATTTCGCGGCGCGCAAGGAAGTCGATCGCATCAAGCTGCCGGATAACGGCTTCGGCGCGCAGGAGCGGCGCCTGGACTCGCCGTCGCACGGCATGGGCGTCGCGCCGGATAACAAGACGCTCTGGGTGACGAGCATCTCGGCGAACGCGGTCTATGCCTACGCGCTGCCGGAGCTGAAGCTCCTCGGGCACGTCGCGTTGCCGGCGCTCAAGGTGGAGGGCCGCCAGCCGATCAGCGCAGTGCCGAACTGGGTGACCTTCACGCCGGACAGCAAGCTGCTCTACGTCTCCAATGCGGCCGCGCGATCGGTGTCGGTGATCGATACCGCGAGTATCAAGCTGATCGCCACGGTTCCGGTGGGCGAGGTGCCGAAGCGCATCAATACCGTGGTGCTGCGCTAGCCGCCTCGCACCCAGCGCGCGAGGATCTTCCAGGCCGCGTCGTCCCTGCTTTCGAACTGCCGGCCGCCGGAGTGATACGCGCTGCCGCCCGCTTCCGGCGCGAGCGGATGTAGCAGCAGCAGGCTCTGCTCGGGCTTGCCGGGAGCCACGAGGCGTGAGACCACCGCGAAGTTTTTGCGCGACTGCTCTTCGGTCCAGGAACTGGCGCCGGGCGCGAGCGTTTCCAGGCGGAAGGCGTTGTTGCTGCGCTCGGCGTGGCATACGTAGCAGCGCGCATGGCCGGCGCGCTTCTGCAGGAAGATCGGCTCGACCTGGGCCTTGAAGTAGCCGTAATCGAGCGTCTGCGCCTGCGCCGGCGCAACGAGCAGCGCGAGCAGATTCAGGGCGACGACCTTACCGCGCATGGGTTCTCTCCAGGACGGCGCATCCTACGCCTCATTGATCTTTACCGCCTCCGAACACTGACATAGGCTTGCGTCGTGTGAGCAATGCCGGTCTCAGGCAGCGACTGACGGCGATCCTGGCCGCGGACGTCGCGGGCTACACGCGGCTGATGGCGGCCGACGCCGGCGCCACGGTGGCTGCGCTCGACGAGGCACGCGCGGTGTTCCGCAGCCAGATCGAAGCGCACCGCGGCCGCGTCGTCGACATGGTGGGCGACTCGGTGCTCGCGCTTTTCGAGAGCGCCGGCGGCGCGCTGAACGCGGCGCTCGCGGTGCAGAAGGCGCTCGAAGCCGCCTCGGCTGCGATGCCGGAGGGCCGGCGCATGCGCGTGCGCATCGGCGTGCATCTTGGCGACGTCATCGAGAAGGCCGACGGCACGGTGTACGGCCATGGCGTCAACGTCGCCGCGCGCCTGCAGGCCAAGGCCTGGCCCGGCGGGCTGTGCCTGAGCCAGACGCTGTACGACAGCGTTAAGGACGAGCTGCCGGCCGGCGCGCGCTTCGGCGGGCGCCAGCGCCTCAAGAACATCGAGGAGGCGGTGCCGGTCTGGCACATCGTTCCCGAAGGCGCCGCGGGGCTGCCACATTACGGCGCCGATGCGCTCGACGCGGCGCCGAACAACCTGCCGCTGCAGCTCACCTCGTTCATCGGCCGCGAGGGAGAGCTCGCCGACGTGACGCGGCTGCTCACGGAGTCGCGCCTGCTCACGCTGCTTGGCGCCGGCGGCATCGGCAAGAGCCGCCTGTCGCTCGAAGCGGCCACCCAGGTGATGGACGATTTCGAAGACGGGGTGTGGTTCGTCGAGCTCGCCGCGCTGCGCGATGCGCGGCTCGTACCGCAGGCGGTCGCGAGCGTCATGGGCGTCAAGGAAGCTGCCGGCCGCCCGGTGAGCGAAGCCCTGGTGCGCCACGTCAAGGATCGCCGCACGCTGCTGGTCCTCGATAACTGCGAGCACCTGCTCGCGGGCTGCGCCGAGCTCGCGCGCTCGCTGCTGCAAGCCGGGCCGCACGCCAAAGTGCTCGCTTCCAGCCGCGAACCGCTGCGCGTGGCGGGCGAGACGACCTACGCGGTGCCGACGCTGCCGGAAAACGAGGCGCTGCGCCTCTTCGTCGATCGCGCGGCGAAGGCGCGGCCGGGCTTTCGGGTCAACGGCGAAGCGAGCGCGGCGGCCAGCATCTGCCGGCGCCTCGACGGCATTCCGCTCGCCATCGAGCTCGCCGCGGCGCGCGTGCGCGCGCTATCGGTGAAGGCGATCGATGCGCGCCTCGACGACCGCTTCCGGCTGCTGATCCACGGCGACCAGAGCGCGCTGCCGCGCCAGCAGACGCTGCGCGCGCTGATCGACTGGAGCTACGAGCTGCTGACCGAAGAGGAGCGGTCAGTGTTCCGGCGGCTCGCCGTGTTCGCCGGCGGCTTTACGGCCGAAGCGGCGGAAGACGTGCTCGAGCAGGTGACGCAGCTCGTGGAGAAATCGCTCGTCGTGCTCGACGCGAGCGGCGAACGCTATCGCCTGCTCGACACGGTGCGCCAGTATGCGCAGGAGCGCCTCGAGGAATCGCCCGACTCGGACGCGGCGCATGAGCACCATCTGCAGTTCTATCTCGGCCTCGCCGAGAAGGCGCGGCCGGAACTTGCCGGCCCGAAGCAGGGTGAATGGCTTTCGCGCCTGGACCTCGAGCGTGAAAACCTGCTCGCCGCCCACGCCTGGTGCGATCGCGCGCCGCGCGGCGCCGAGCACGGATTGACGCTCGCCTACCTGTTGCGCCCCTACTGGCTGAACCGCGGCTTGCTCGGGCTGGGTTACCGCTTCACCGAGGAAGCGCTCAACCGCTCAGGCGCCGCCACGCGCAATTTCGCGCGTTCGCGCGGCCTGTTCGTCGCCGGTCAATTCGCCTGCTTCATGGGCCGCTATGCGCAAGCGCAGCGATTGCTCGAAGAGAGCCTGCTGATCGCGCGCGAAATCGACGATCGGCGAAGGGTGGCGGCGGCGCTGCAGCCGCTCGGCGTGGCGCACGTCGGCCAGGGCGACCTGCCGATGGCGCGGCGCTACCTGGACGAAGCCGTTTCGCTCGCAAAGGAAGGCGGCGAGCAGCGCGAGATCGCCGCTGCGGGCAACGCACGTGCCCAGCTGTACCGCGTCGAGGGCGACCTCGAGCAGGCCGAGGAGCTCTATACGCGCGTGCTTGCGCTCATGCGCGAGCTGCAGGACCGGGAAAGCATCGCCATCGTGCTCCTCAATCTCGCCATGGTCGCCATCGGCCGGCGCGCCGGCGAGCGCGCGAGAGCCATGCTGCTCGAAGTGCTCGCGATCGCCGGCGAGATCGGCTCGAGGTACGTGGGTCAGAGCCTGTTCGAGGTTTCGGCGGGCCTCGCCGCGCTCGGCGCGGACTGGCCGCGCGTAGCGCGTTTCTACGGCGCGGCCGAAGCGCTCGCGGCGCAGACCGGCATTCGCCGCGACCCGGGCGACGAGGTGTTTCTCGCGCCGCTCATCGCGGCGGGGCAAGGCGCGCTCGGCACCGCGGCCTTCATCGCGGCAGAGCACGGCGGCCGGGCGCTGCCCTTCGAACAGGCGA
>VBCP01000041.1 GCA_005888925.1 Betaproteobacteria bacterium
GCTCATGCGGCGACATCTCGGCCACCTCTACACGCGGCCGCGCGGCCCGACCGAGGCGACCGAGTTCAGCCTGACGCGCTTTCTCGTGCCGGCGCTCTCGGACTACCGCGGCTGGTCGATCTACATGGATTGCGACATGCTTTGCCGTGCCGACATCGCCGGGCTCGCGGCGCTGATCGAACGCCAGGCTGACAAGGCCGTGCTGGTCTGCCATCACGATTACGTGCCGAAGACCGAGCGCAAGTTCCTGAACCAGGTCCAGACCAAGTATCCGCGCAAGAACTGGTCGAGCCTGATGCTCTTCAATAACGAGCGCTGCACCGCATTGACGCCCGCATATATCAACTCGGCCTCGGGGCTGGAGCTGCATCGTTTCGGCTGGATCGATGATCGGCTTATCGGCGCGCTGCCGCTCGAGTGGAACTGGCTCGTGGGCGAGTATCCGTATAACCCGGACGCCAAGATCGCGCATTTCACCCGCGGCGGACCGTACTTCGACGAGTACCGCGATTGCGACTACGCCGCAGAATGGTTCGCGGAGTTCGAATCGATGCGCAGCCGTGACGAGACGTGAGCGCGACCCGCTCGGCCTACGGCTGGCTGCTGCCGAAGAGCGACCGGCATTTTTCGCAATACCTGTCGAGCGCGCCGAAGATCGAAGGGCGGCGCATGTATCAGCCGCAGCACATCCACGCGGTCATGGAAATCTGTCGCCGGCGGGGCATCGCCGTGGACGTCGGCGCGCACGTCGGCTTCTGGTCCTACTACCTGGCGCTCGCGTTTCGCAGCGTGCACGCGTTCGAGCCAAGCGAGCTTTTCGCTCAGTGTTTTGAGCGCAACGTGCGCGCCAAGAACGTGGTACTGCATCGCGTCGCGCTCGGCGAAGCCGCGTGCGGCGTCGAGCTCGAGATGGACCCCGTCAACAGCGGCGCCACGCATGTGCGGCCCGGTGCGGTCGGTGGCGTGCCGATGCGCCGGCTAGACGACTACGCTCTCGATGAAGTGGATTTGCTCAAGGTCGATGTCGAGGGCTATGAGGCACGCGTGCTGCAAGGCGCGCGCGCGACGCTGCTTCGCTGTCGCCCGGTGGTGATCGTCGAGCAGAAGGACTTTGCCGGTCGATACGGCGACGAACGTTTTAGCGCCGCCGACCTCCTGCGCTCGCTCGGCGCCACGCAGCTCGGCCAGGTGGTTCAGGATCTGATCCTCGGCTGGCCCGATTCTCCAGCGATGAGGGGTTGAGCGCTCTGCGCGTCGCGTGGGTTAGTTTTGCTCCGGTCGAGCGTACGGCGAATGGCTTTACTTCCGCCGTCGCATCGGTGCGCTATCGCGTGACCAGCACGGCTGCGGCACTGTCGCGCGCCGGTGTGGAGTGCAAAGTGACCTATCTCGGCCCGGGTGCGAATCGGCGCACGATGCTCGAGCGCTTTCGCAATGTCGATGCCGTGGTGCTCGGCAAGTTGTTCGCGCCACCCGAGGCCTTCAACCGCGACCTCGCGCTGGCACTGGAGCTCATCGCGCAGTTGCGCGCGCGAAACATTGTCGTGCTGGCCGACTACAGCGACGATCATTTCGCCCATGCGCTCCTCGGGCCAGGCTACCGATCGCTGGCGAATGCCGTTGACCGGGTAACCGCGAGCACTCCGGGAATGGCGCAGGTCATCCGGCAGCACACGTCCGTGCCGGTCAGCGTCGTCACCGATCTGGTGGAGGGCTCGCGCGGCGAAGCACGCGTCGCCGAGCGCTCGCCGCTGCGGCTCCTGTGGTTCGGGCATCCGGTCAATCTCGAGACGCTTAAATACGGCCTGCCGCAGATCGAGCGCGCCGGCGTCCCATACGCGCTTACTCTGCTTACCGCGCCCGCCGTCGACGCGCAGCGAGCCGCCGCCGACATCAGAGCGCGGTTTCGCGCCTGGTCGACGTCGGCGCTGTTCGAAGAGCTCGGCGCTTGCGACGCGGTCATCATCCCGTCCAATCCGTACGACCCGCACAAGGCGGTCAAGAGTCCGAACCGCTTCGCCGAAACCGTGTGGGCCGGCCGCTTGGCGCTTGCGCATCCTTTGCCGGCGTACGAAGCGCTCGCCGAAGGCGGCTGGGTCGGCGAAGATCTCGGCGAGGGACTGAAGTGGTATGCAGCCAGTCCGGCGGCGGCGCTGCAACGCATCCGCGATGGACAGGACCTGATCGCACGGCGCCATTCGCCCGAGACGATCGCCGGCCTGTGGAAGCGCGTCATCGAAGAGACTTGCGCAGCGTCATGATCCCTGAAAATTCCGCACCGGGGCTCGACTACTTCCGCTGGTTCTACGATCAAGGTGTCTGGAAGCGCATGCATTACCGCGGCGTGCGGATTCTGAAATTTCCCTGCGACCTGTGGAATTACCAGGAGATCTTTGCCGAGCGCGGCATCCAATGGGTGCTCGAGACCGGAACGCGGCACGGCG
Source organism: Betaproteobacteria bacterium (assembly GCA_005888925.1). Taxonomy (GTDB): domain Bacteria; phylum Pseudomonadota; class Gammaproteobacteria; order Burkholderiales; family SG8-39; genus SCGC-AG-212-J23. The sequence continues at coordinate 2,445 of VBCP01000041.1, forward strand.
GGTCGGCGCTGTTCTTCGCGGACCTGCTCGCGCTGAACGCGGCCGCGGGCAAGGTCATTACGGTCGATGTCGACCCGGCGGCAAACGCCGTCGGAACGCATCCCAGGATCGAGTTTCTGCTCGGTGATAGCGGCTCGCCCGACATGGCAAACCTGGTCGGCTCCAGGCTGCCGCGCGAGCGCGGCCCGATGTTCGTGATCCTCGACTCCGATCATCGGCGAGCGCATGTGCTCAGGGAACTGCAACACATCGTGCCGCTGATGCGCCAGGGCGATTACCTCGTTGTTGAGGACACTTGCGTCAACGGCCATCCATTGCGCCCGGACTTCGGCCCCGGCCCTTACGAGGCCCTCGAGGAATTCCTGCGCGCACGGCCCGGAGTCCTCGAGCGCGACGTCGCGCGCGAGCAGAAGTTCGGCTTCACCTTCGCGCCGCGCGGCTATTTGATAAAGACTTGATCGATTTTCACCCGGATGTGCTTGACGACGTGGCGTCGGCCGACCTAGGCTGCGCGCGGCACGCATCTTTACCTCAAGGGGGAAGTTCATGCACACGGGATGGGCAAAGAACATCTGCCGGCTTTTGATCGCGCTCATGATCTGGGCGCCGTATCAGTTCGCGAGCGCCGGCATGATTGCTACGGATCAGACCCTGGCCGCCAGCGGTGGTGCGGACCGCGCGGCGCTCGCGCGCGAGCTGCAGTCCTTCGGCATCGACGCGACGAGCGCGATAGAGCGCGTCGCCGCAATGAGCGATCAGGAGATTCGCACGCTTGCCGGCGAGATCGCCAACGCACCTGCCGGTGGCGTGTACGGCGAGGGCATCGTGTTCATCATCCTGGTCTCGCTCATCATCTGGGCCTGGTACAAGCACCGCAACCCCTGGCCCTAGTCCGCGATCAGCTCGAAGTCCTTCGTGATCTCGGCGGTCTTCCCGAGCATGATCGAAGCCGAGCAGTACTTCTCGTGCGACAGGCGGATCGCCTGCTCGACGAGATTGCGCTTCAGGCCGCGCCCTCGCACCACGAAGTGCAGATGGATCTTCGTGAACACCTTCGGATCGGTCGGCGCGCGCTCCGAGGTCACCTTGACCTCGCAGCCGCGCACGTCCTGGCCGCTCTTTTTGAGGATCACCACCACGTCGTAGGCGGTGCAGCCGCCGGTACCGACCAGCACCAGCTCCATCGGCCGCGGGGCGAGGTTGCGGCCGCCGCCGTCCGGCGCGCCATCCATCGCGACCACGTGGTTGCTTGAAGTTTCGGCGAGGAAGGTCATTCCCTCACCGCTCCAGCGTACGGTGCAGTCCATAGCATCATTGTCCACCCAGCCGCTTTTTTGTGTAAAATCCGCAGCTTTCCCGCATTTCCGCGCAATTCCAGCATGAAAACCTATACCGCGAAGGTAGGCGAGGTCGAACAGGGCTGGTTCCTGGTCGACGCTCAGGGCAAAGTCCTGGGCCGGCTTGCCGTGCAGATTGCTTCCCGCCTGCGCGGCAAGCACAAGCCGGAGTACACGCCGCATGTCGACACCGGCGACTACATCGTTGTGGTGAACGCATCGAAGCTGCGCGTGACCGGGCGCAAGACCGAGCGCAAGACGTATTACCGGCATAGCGGATTTCCCGGCGGCCTCAAGGAAATGAGCTTCGGCAAGCTGCACGCGGCGCATCCCGAGCGCGTGCTGCAAAAGGCCGTGAAAGGCATGCTGCCCAAGGGGCCGCTGGGCTACGCCATGCTGCGCAAGCTCAAGATTTATGCGGGCGGCACGCATCCGCACTCGGCACAGCAGCCCAAGAATCTGGAGATCTGATGGTCGGCGACTATTACTACGGTACCGGGCGGCGCAAGAGCGCCGTGGCCCGCGTGTTCCTCAAGCCCGGCAAGGGGGCCTTCGTCGTGAACGGCAAGCCGGTGGACACATTCTTCGGCCGGGAGACCGGCCGCATGGTGGTGCGCCAGCCCCTCGAGCTGACGAAAAACCTCACCGGCTTCGACATCCTGGTGAACGTCTACGGCGGCGGCGAGAGCGGCCAGGCCGGCGCGGTGCGCCACGGGATTACACGTGCATTGATCGAGTATGATGCGGCACTGAAACCTACGCTCAGCGCGGCGGGCTTGGTGACGCGCGACGCGCGAGAGGTCGAGCGAAAGAAAGTGGGACTGCACAAAGCGAGGCGGCGCAAGCAGTACTCGAAACGTTGATCGGAAGAAAACCGGAAATCGAAAGCCGCCTGCAGGCGGCTTTTTTGTTTGTGTGCGGCTTTCTTGTTTTTGGGGCGGGCGCATGGTGATCAAGGCGGGCATCGTCGGCGGCACGGGGTACACGGGCGTGGAGCTCCTGCGTCTGCTCGTGCAGCACCCGGATGTTGAGCTGCGCGCGATCACTTCGCGCAAGGAAGCCGGCACCGCGGTGGCGGCAATGTTTCCCGGCCTGCGCGGCCATGTCGAGCTTGCGTTTACCGAGCCGAATGCCCAGGCGCTGCGCGGTTGCGACGTGGTGTTCTTCGCCACGCCGAATGGCGTAGCCATGGGCGAAGCCCGCGCGGTGCTCGATGCGGGAGCGCGCATCGTCGATCTCTCGGCGGACTTTCGCATTCGCGAGCTCGCCGAATGGGAGCGCTGGTACAAGATGAAGCACGCGGCCCCGGAGCTCCTGCGCGAAGCGGTGTACGGCCTGTGCGAGGTCAACCGCGAGCAGATCCGCGGCGCGCGCCTGGTGGCGAATCCCGGTTGCTACCCGACGGCGGTGCAGCTCGGTTTCCTGCCGCTGGTCGAGAGCGGCGCGGTCGATGTCGAGCATCTCATCGCCGACGCCAAGTCCGGCGTGAGCGGTGCCGGGCGCAAGGCGGAGCTCGCGCTCAGCTTCTCGGAAGCCTCCGACAACTTTGCCGCCTATAACGTGCCGGGGCACCGTCATTGGCCGGAAATCCGCCAGGGCCTGGCGCAGGCGGCGAAGCGGGAAGTCGGCCTGGTTTTCATCCCGCATCTCACGCCGATGATTCGCGGGATCCACGCCACGCTTTACGCCCGCGTGACGCGCGAGGTCGATTTCCAGGCGCTGTATGAGAAGCGCTACGAGCGCGAGCCGTTTGTCGACGTGATGCCGCCGGGCAGCCATCCCGACACGCGCTCGGTGCGCGCGGCGAACGTCTGCCGCATCGCCCTGCACCGGCCGCCAGAAAGCGCGAGCAAAGCACAGACGCTGGTGGTGCTCGCGGTGATCGACAATCTCGTCAAAGGCGCCGCCGGCCAGGCGGTGCAGAACATGAATCTGATGTTCGGCCTGCCCGAGACGCGCGCGCTCGACCAGCCGCCCGTCGTCCCGTAATGCGCGACATCTCCGGAAGGTGGCTGAAGGTCCGGCAGCGCTTCGGCATCGCCGCGCCGCGCGTCGCGGTGCATTCGCAGAGGCCGTGGTACTGGCGCTGGGTCGGCCTGGCGGTGCTGCTCGCCGTTTCGGCCGCGAGCGCGGCGTGGATCTACGACGCGGGCCGGCGCTTCGCCGGCTTCGATCAGAGCGAGGTCCAGGGCGAGCTCGCGGTGGCGACGCACGAGCTGGCGGCGGCGCAGGCCGAGCTCGAACGCCTGCGCGCGATCGCCAATGCGGCCGAGAGCCGCCTGTCGATCGAGCGCACGACGCAGCAAAAGCTGGCGCAGCAGATCCGAACGCTCGAGCAGGACAATGCGAAGGTGCGCGAAGAGCTCGCCACTTTCGAGAGCATGCTCTCGTCGGAGGCGCGCAGCGGCAACGCGCTGTCGATCTACCGCTTCAAGGTCGAGCCCGATGTCCTGCCCGGCGAATACCGCTATCACCTGCTCCTGGTCACGCCGCGCGCCCGGCGCGAGCGCGAGTTCACCGGCAGGGTCGAGTTGGTGGTCACTCTGACGGATCGGGGCCAGAATGTTATGATGAGCTTCCCGGAGCCTGGAGACGCAGGGGCGTCGGAGTTCCGGTTGGCGTTCAAGTACTTCCGCCGCTTGGAGGGCATTTTCCGGGTCAATCCCAAGGCGAAGGTCGAGAACGTCCAGGTGCGCGTGTACGAGACGGGTTCGAACCAGCCGCGCGCCACGCACACCGTGACGTTGTGAGGGAGACGAGCATGTTCAACAAGACGAGCAAGCCGCAGAACCGCATCGACAGCCTGATCGGGGCAACAACCCGCATCGAGGGCAACGTGATTTTCAGCGGCGGGCTGCGCGTAGACGGCATGGTGCGCGGCAACGTCGCGGCGCTAGCCGACCAGCCGGGCACGCTGGTGGTGTCATCGGAAGCGCGCATCGACGGCGAAGTGCAGGCCGCGCACATCGTGGTGAACGGCACAATTAATGGCCCGGTTCATGCTACGGAGACACTCGAACTCCAGGCGGGCTCGAGGGTCAAAGGTGATGTGTACTACAAGACCATCGAAATCCATCAGGGCGCCGTGGTTGAAGGGCGCCTGGTGCATCATGCCGCGGAAATGAAAGGCGTCGAGCTCAAGCTCGCGTCCAGCACCTAAGGAGCAGCAATGAACGCAGTAGCAGAAATGCCGTCCCCGCTGGTCTTCAGCGACAGCGCCGCGAACAAGGTGAAGCAGCTGATCGAGGAAGAAGGCAACCCGGAGCTCAAGCTTCGCGTGTTCGTCACCGGCGGCGGCTGCTCGGGCTTCCAGTACGGCTTCACGTTCGACGAGGTGAAGAACGAGGACGACGCCGTGATGGAGAAAAACGGCGTCGAGCTCCTCATCGACCCGATGAGCTACCAGTACCTGGTCGGCGCCGAGATCGACTACCAGGAAGGCCTGGAAGGCGCGCAGTTCGTCATCAAGAACCCCAACGCGCAGAGCACCTGCGGTTGCGGCTCGTCGTTCTCGACTTAAGCCGCGCGCACGCGAATCCATTGCGAGAATAGCCACTTCTCGCCGCGGGTCGGTGCGGTCCCCGCATGCAACGTGCGCCGGTCAGGGACGCCGTCTTCGGTGACGTTCCAGAAGATCAGCGCATCTCCCTTGCGACCCTTGAAGCTGCGACCGAGCACAGGAAACGCCGTGTCCCCGGCTTCATAATCGTCGTTGAGATAGATGAGCAAGGTAAGCACCCGCTGGCCGCGGGCCGCTACGTCCTGCGCATGGCCTGGAAAACTCACGTCAAGGAAATCGTGATGCGGAGCGAACTGCTGCCCGATCTCGTAGTGCAGGATCTGGCAGGCGTCGGCGTTGAGAGCCGACAGTGGCAGCTCCGCGAGCGCTGCGATGCGCGCGCGCAAGAAGGCGACCACCATATCGACGCGCGCGAGACCGATCTCGGCGGCGCTGTTGCTGCGGCTTTTGTCCGCGCGCAAGCCGACCTGCTGCCGGTCGAAAATCTCCGCCGGCTTCAGGTGCGGCTTGCCGAGGCGGATCAGCCAATCGCAGACCGGCGCGGAGACAAAGCTCTTGACCACCGCTATGCGCGGTGCCGCTGAGAACACCACGCCGCGCGGCACGTTCAACCAAGCGTGGATGTCCACGGCGGCGCGCAAGCGCTCCCAAGCCTCCGAGCGGAGAGCTTTCCCAGACGATATTTCGCGCACGAGGCGCCAGTTGCCGACCAGGGCGGCGAGCTCCATCTGTGCCGCTGGCAATCCCAATTGCGCAGCCTGCCGTAAATGATGCAGCGAGGCTTTGAGGTCGTAAGGCGCGCCGATACCGCAGGCGGAGATCACCGCCGTTCTGTACGCTTCCACCTCTGTGGCGACTTGCGGTGCATTCGTATTCATCGCGCCCCCGTGCGCCCACACTTTACCCGAGGACGAGCCCTCCTCAGTCGAGCAGCGCTAGATTCGCGTTCGCGAGGAGCTCGAGCCGCGCGACCAGCGGCTCCGCTTGCGCGCGGAACGCGCCGAGTTGCTGTGCCGGCAACGGCAGCGCCGCCGGCAGCGCCACCGATAGCGGGTTGCGCGCCTCGCCGGCGATGCGGAATTCGTAGTGCAGATGCGGGCCGGTGGCCCAGCCGGTCTGCCCGACAAAGCCGATGGTGTCGCTCTGCCCGACGCGCGCGCCGCGCCGCACCGCGACGCGGCTGAGATGCGCATAGACGGTGGAATACTGGCCGTTGTGGCGCAGGATGACGACGTTGCCGTAGCCGCCTTTCACTCCCGCGTATTCCACGACCGCATCGCCGACCGCGCGCACCCGCGTGCCGATGGGCG
>VBCP01000042.1 GCA_005888925.1 Betaproteobacteria bacterium
TCTTGCCCTGGTTGACGAACTCCGCGGCGAGCAAGCGCCCGGCGCGCACCGGGCGGCCGCCCAGGTGATACAGCTCGTAGACCACGGTGAAGCGATCGCCCTTGCGCAGATCGCGATGGAAATCGATGTCGCCGCCGAACACATCGGCGAGCTGCATCGCGACGCTGTCCGGGATGCCGACCGCGTCGGTCGCGGCAAACAGCGAGCTG
>VBCP01000339.1 GCA_005888925.1 Betaproteobacteria bacterium
CGACCACGTCTTCATTGGCCAGGATGCGGTTGGCGATGACGAGTTCGGTGATGAGGTTCATGGCGTTCGAGGTAAAAACTACGGCTCGTTAAATCAATAACTGTAGCGCCCGCCATCCTCTCACGTAGCCAGAAGAAGCATCAAATCGATTGCCGAAGGCGGAGCGGAGTTACGAGATGGCTACGCTCCCTGCGGTCTGCTGCGTGGCTGCTTTCGACCCAAGTAGGCCTTCAATTGCCGATGGGCAGCGTATAGTCCTCTGAACCAATTGTCTCGGGGAGGGCCAGCTGGATCGTCGCCGCGCCCTGGTCGCGATAGCTGTCTTATTCTGTGGCGGTGCAGACCATCGAGTGTCTGCGCAATCGGCCAAGGTGTATCGCATCGGCGTGCTCGAAATTACGTCGGCCACGAGCAATCGCACGAACCTAGACGCGCTCTTGCGGGGGTTGCGCGAGGCAGGGTATGTGGAGGGACGAAATCTCATCATCGACTATCGCTCCGCAGATGGACATCCAGAGCGTTTCCCCGAGCTCGCAACAGATCTCGTACGGGCCAAGCCGGACATCAACCTGACGCGAGGTACTCTGGCCACGCAAGCGGCAAAAAAGACAACGGCTATACCCATTGTGATGACGGCGGCCGCAGATCCGGTCAGAGCGGGGTTAGTCGCGAATCTTGCCCGCCCCGGAGGGAACATCACAGGGTTTAGCACAATAATCACTGAGCTCCACGGCAAGCGACTGGAGATGCTCACAGCGTTGGTTCCCGCAGCAAAACGGGTCGCGTACCTGGCCAGTGCTGCTAATCCGAATACATCGCCAAGTTGGAAAGAGGTAGAACGAGCCGCTCGTTCCCTCGGTTTGGAAGCACGTTTATTCGATGCTCGGGATGCCGATACGGTGAATCGCGCTCTTGAAAGCGCGATGGCGCAGGGGGTCGATGCACTGCTCACCACCGTGGAGACAGTCATGTTGGCGAATCGGGCGGTCATAGTGGACTTCGCCAACAGCCACAAACTGCCCGGAATGTATTCGGCACGTGAGTTCGTCGAAGTCGGGGGTCTCATTTCCTACGGTGTGCATTATCCCGACCTCTATCACCGCGCCGCATCGTACGTCGACAAGATTCTCAAAGGCGCCAAACCTGGCGACTTGCCGATCGAGCAGCCCACTAAGCTCGAGCTGATCATCAACCTTAAGACCGCCAGAGCGCTCGGTCTAAATATTCCGAGGGAACTGCTGCTGCGCGCCGACGAGGTGATCGAATAAAAGTTCGAGCCATAGGCATATGAAACCGAGATCGCTCGCTCAATGGTTGTCCCGGTTTGGTGTAGCCGCGTTCTTTATCTTTTACAGGGTCTATGCCGAGCTGGGCCCGGCTTTCGAGCGCGCGAGCGGCCACCGGCTCGTCACGACGCGCGGCCCATCGATGGGTGACTCCCCGGAGGCGATTCCCACACGCCTCGCGCGAGGCGAGACCGCGGATGTCGTGATCCTCGATGGAGCGGCCGCCGACGAGCTTGGCCGGCGGGGATTGGTGCGCGCCGGCAGCAAGGTCGAGCTCGCCCGCTCGCAGATCGGCATGGTGGTGCGCGCCGGGGCCGCAAAACCGGACATCAGCAGCGTCGAGGCATTCCGGAGCACGCTGCTGGCGGCGAAGTCCATCGCCTACTCGGACAGTGGCAGCGGCACCTATCTATCGACCACGCTGTTCCCGAAGCTCGGCATCGCAGACCAGGTGGCGGGCAAGAGTCGAAAGGTGCGCGGGCCGCCGTCCGGCGAGCCGGTAGCCGCGGTCGTGGCGCGCGGAGAGGCGGAGATCGGCTTCCAGCAGGTCAGCGAGCTGATACACGTTTCTGGAGTCACCTTTGTCGGTCCGCTTCCGGCCGAGCTGCAGCCGGGATTCTCTTTCGCGGGCGCGCTCACCACGGCGGTCCGGCAACCGGAGGCGGCCAACGCTCTGATCCGGTTCCTGGCATCGCCCGAGGCGGCGCCGGCAATCTTGGACGCTGGGCTGACACCACTCTCAGGACGATAGCTCGCGCGGCGGTGACCGAAGCCGGTATTTCGTCAAGAGTGAACAGAGCGCGCCAGCCAGAGATCCCGCCAATACGTAAAGGGCAAAGAGATCTGTATTAGGTTCGTTCCTTCCAACCAAGACACCTGCCAAAGCACCGCACGCAAGCGCCGCGACTAAGGGCCCAGGTGCCCGCGCGTAGCCGATTCTCTCCATGTGCCATAGCGCGATCGTGTACAGCAGTCCGCCCAGAGCGCCGGGCGCAACAGCGTTGGGTACATATTGAAAGCTGACGAGCAAAATCTGAACGATAGAGCCCCGGATTGAAAAGTCCTGGAAGGGCGGACGTGGAATCTCGCTCCCAATCCCGACCTCGGTGCCAATCCAGAACAGGCACGCTCCGAGCCACGGACCAACCAGTGCCCAGTAAAAGACGATTTGAAAAGCTCTCCATAGACTCGCACGCTTGGGGTCGAGCCGGGTCATCAGTTCCTTCGCTATCCGGTTCATAGCCAGTGGTTCCATACGCGCCGCGAGGCGTCGATCACCTCGCTCGCGGTCATGCCGATCGAACCGACGCCGATACGCGCGAGCTCGTCGGCGGCCGCACCGTGCAGGTGCGGACCGAGCACCAGGGCGGCCTCGCCGCTGTAGCCCTGCGCGAGGAGCGCGCCGAGCAGGCCGGCGAGCACGTCGCCCATGCCGGCGCTCGCCATGCCGGCGTTGCCCGTCGTGTTGACGAACCATTGGCGATCGCGCGCCGCGAGGATGCTGCCGTTGCCCTTGAGCACGACGTGCGCATTCAGGTTCTCCGACAGCGCCCGCGCGGCCTTGACGCGATCGCCCTGCACCGTGGCCGTGCTCTCCGCGAGGAGCCGCGCGGCTTCCGCCGGATGCGGCGTGACGATGGTCTCGGCGCGCCGGCGCGCGCAGGCGTGTCGCAGGTCCTCGCTTTGCGAGATCAGGTTCAGCGCATCGGCGTCGAGCACGCACGGCAGCTCGCTCGCAAGCGCCGCGCCGACCAGCGTCTCCGCGCGCTCGCTCTGACCGAGCCCGGGGCCGACCACCAGCGCATTCAGGTCCTGGCCGAGCGCGTCGTCGGCGTGGCGCAGCATCAGCTCGGGCGCGGCGGGATCGACCGGCAGCGTGGCATCGAGCAGGCCGACGTAGACGCGGCCCGCGCCGAGCTTGAGCGCCGCGCGCCCCGCGAGCAGCGCCGCGCCGCTCATGCCGGCCGCGCCGCCCAGGATGCCGAGCGACCCCGCCATGCCCTTGTGGAAGTTGCGCGGCCGGCGCTTGAGCACGTTGCGGAAGAGCTCGCGCGAGGCCACCCAGGCCGTGGGGTTCTGCGGCGGCAGGCCGAGATCGGCGACGGTGATCTCGCCGCAATGATCCGGGCCGTCGAGCGTCAGCAGCCCCGGTTTGAGGCCGATGAACGTGAGGGTGTGGGTCGCGCGCACTGCGCGCCCCATTACGCGTCCCGTGTCCGAGTGCAGGCCACTCGGAATATCGAGCGCGAGCACCGGGCAGCTCTGGCGGTTCACGTAGTCCACGAGGCGCGCATAGTCGCCGTCGATGTCGCGCGCCAGGCCGATGCCGAAAAGGCCGTCGATCACCAGGCCCCAGGCCTTATCCGCCGGAACCTGCGGCTCTTCGACCAGCGTGACGCGAAAATACTGCTCGTGCAGCAGGGCGGACACGATCCTCGCGTCGCCGCCGTTGTTGCCCGGGCCGGCGAGAACCAGGACGTCCTTCTGCCGGTCGGAAGCAAGGCGCGCCGCGAGCTCGGCGGCGGCGGTGCCGGCGCGCTCCATCAGCGGCGGCTCGACTTCGCCCGCCGCCTGCTCGATCCGCCGGATATCGTCCGTTAGGTAGATCGGACTAGGCACGCCAGCATTCTAAGTGCAGGCCGCGTGAAAAAATCCTTCGCGTGCTCGGGCTCCAGCACGACCGCATCCTGATGTATCACGGCACGCC
>VBCP01000340.1 GCA_005888925.1 Betaproteobacteria bacterium
GGCGATCAGCCCGACCAGTCCATCGAAATTCAGCTCCGGGAATCCCGCTTCCGCCACCGTCGGCAGGTCGAGCCCCGGCACGCGGTTGCGGTTGGTGACGGCGAGCAGCTTGATGCGCCCCGCCTGCGCCTGGGTGCGCACGATCGCGTACGCCGCGCCATACATCTGGATGCGGCCCTCGATCAGGTCGTTGAGCGCCGTGACCGTGTCCTTGTAGGAGATCTTCTGCACGTCGAGGCCGGCGCTCTTGAAGTAGCCGGCCATGACGATGTCGGTCACCGTGGTCACGCTGGCGAAGTTCATCTTTCCGGGCTGCTCGCGCGCGAGCGCCATAAACTCCTTCAGCGAGCCTATGTTCATCGACGCGGGTACGGCGAGCGAGACGACGGTGGTCGACACTCGCGCCACGGGCACGAGCTCCTTCGGATCGTAGGGCAGCCTCTCGAGCGTGTAGGGATGGCCGACGAAAGTGGACGACGGACCCCAGAGCAGGGTGTGGTCGTCTTTCGCCGCGATCACCGCGTTGATCGCGATCACGCCGTCGCCGCCCGGCCGGTTCTCGACCACCACCGGCTGGCCCCAGCGCTTGGTGAGCCGGTCGGCATAAAGGCGCGCGCCGATGTCGGCGCCAGCGCCGGGACCGAGCGGCAGGATGAATTTCACCGGGCGCTGCGGCCAGCTCTGCGCCACCACCGGAACTGCGAGCAGCGCCAGCAAAACGCCGGCGGCTAGGCGCGCGATCTTATGCATTTTGTGTACCCTCCTGCTCGTTATACTCGCCGAGACGCCACGATGAACGCAATACGAAAAGTTGGAATGCTCGGCCTCGGCAAAATGGGCGCGCCGATGGCGCAGCACCTGATCGCCAAGGGCTACAACGTCGCGGGCTACGATCCTGTTGACGCCGCGCGCCGCAATGCGAGCTCGCTCGGCGTCGCGGTGCTCGACTCGCCGCGCGAAGTGGCGCGCGCGAGCGACGTGGTGATCATCGTGGTGGGCTTCGATCACGAAGTGGAAGCGGTGCTCTTTGCACCCGGCGGCATCACGGAGGCGGCCCGTCCCGGACTGATCGTCGCCATTGGCTCGACCGTCGCCCCTCGATATGCCATCCGTTTGGCGGGGCGGCTGCGTGAGCACCAGATGGTATTGCTCGATGCCCCGCTTGCGCGCGGCGAGCGTGCAGCGACCGCCGGCAAGCTGCTCATCTTCGGCGCGGGCGACGAGGCGGCCTTCGAGGCCTGCCGGCCGGCGTTCAGCGCCTTTGCCTCGGACATCTTTCATCTGGGCGCCGCCGGCGCTGGCCAGGTCGGCAAGATGGTGAACAACCTGATCCTGTGGGCCTGCACCTCGGCGAACGACGAGGGCCTGCGGCTGGGCGAAGCACTCGGCGTCGACGCCGACAGGCTGCGCGCGGCGCTGCATCACTCGAGCGCGCAGAACTGGGCGATGGATCAACGCTCCGATCTCTCGGGCATGCCGTGGGCCGAGAAGGACATGAGCATCGTGCTGCACGAAGCCGACCTCGCGCGCCTGAGCCTGCCGCTCTGCGGCACGGTGAAGGAAACCATCAAGGGCCTGAAAATCCGCCTCGGCTACGGGCTGCCGCAGGGCAGCGACTAGCCTGGTCGTCCTGCGCGAGCCGTGGCGCGCGCATCCGCTCGCGTGGATCCATCGCGCCGAGGCCGAGGCCATCGCCGGAGAACTGGGCGCCCGGCTTTGCAGCTTCGAGCGCAGACCGCGAGACGGGCCCTTCCTCCTGCGCCTTTCGGATCCGGTGATGCTTCAGGCCATCGAGACACTGACGCGCGCCGGCGTCTCCTATATCGGGCCGGGTGCGGCGGTGATGGAGCTTTGCTACGACAAGCTCGCGGCCACCGAGCGCGTCGCTGCCGCCGGCATCGACTGCCCCGCGACTCATGGGCTCTCGTTCCCCATGGTCGTCAAACCGCGGCGCGGCTCCGATTCAATCGGCGTGCGCATCGTGCGCGGGGCACCGCCGGGCGAGCATCTGCTGCAGGAACTGGTTCGCGGCAGCGAGCTGACCGTCGCGGTGCTGCACGGCACCGTTGGCGCGCCGCTCCACATCGAACTGCCGCCGGGCACAACCTATTCCTTCGTGCATAAGTACCTGCTGCGGCCGCGGCGCGCACCGCTCGACGACGCCGCGCTCGCCGAGCGCGTGCGCGACACCGCGCTGAGAATCGCGCTGCTGCTCGGCGTGGACTGGGCGGCACGGGTCGATTTCATCTACGAGCCGAGGCGCGACCGGCTCTGCTTCCTCGAGTGCGACGTCGCGCCGCTCATCGGCGGCGGCTCGGCGTTCTCCGACAGCCTGCTCGCTGCGGGCATGCCACGAGCGGAACAACTTCGCCGCCTTATACTCGGCGCGTGCAGCTGACCGACATCGGCGCCAACCTCACGCATCCCAGCTTTCACGACGACGTGGAGGCGGTCGTCGCACGCGCCCGGAGTGCGCAGGTCTCGAACATCGTGGTGACCGGCACCACGGTGCTCGAGAGCCGGCTGGCGGCGGAGATCGCCGATCGCTTGCAGCTCTACGCGACGGCCGGCGTGCATCCGCATCACGCGCGCGACTGTGGTCCCGCCACCATCGGGGAGCTGCGCGAGCTGGCGAAGCATCCGCGCGTGGTCGCGATCGGGGAGTGCGGGCTCGACTTCAACCGCAACTACTCGCCGCATCCCGACCAGGAGAAGTGGTTCATCGCCCAGCTCGAGCTGGGCCTCGAGCTCGGCAGACCCCTCTTCCTGCACTCGCGCGATGCGCATCCGCGCTTCGCGCAGATTCTGCGCCACCATGCGGTGGAGAACGCGGTCGCCCATTGCTTCACCGGCGAGCGCGAAGAGCTGCACGCGTATATCGAGCTCGGG
>VBCP01000341.1:0-490 GCA_005888925.1 Betaproteobacteria bacterium
GCCGGCGCGCTGTGGCACGCAGGCGAGCACTTGCGCCTGGGCGGCGCGCTCGCGCTGCTGAAGAGCGACACGTACAACTTCGGCAAGGCCTTCATCGCGCCGGTGCCGCTCGCCGCGTACGAGATGCGCCGCGTGACGTTCAACCTGGTCTACTTCCCGAAATGGCGCGACCAGAACCCGACCAACCAGGTCGGCGGCTGGGTCACGCTCTGGCTGCCGTAAGATGCTGCAGTTCCCGGGAGGAACCATGATCCGCGCCCTCGGTTTTGTTGCCGCCTTCGTCTGTACGCAGGCTTTTGCGCAGAGCTACAGCGGCACCTTCACCACCACCAATCAGCAGGGCGGGACCGTCACTCTCGTGCTCAAGCAGGACGCGCAGAGCACGGTGAAGGGCACGCTCACCGGCAACAACACCACCTTCCAGGTCGTCGCGCAGGCGACGCCGCAGGGGCTGATGGGGACAGTCACCGGGCAGCAGGGCAACCTCTAC
>VBCP01000341.1:554-5756 GCA_005888925.1 Betaproteobacteria bacterium
CTCGTCGAGCCGGGACCGAATGGCCAGCCGAACCCGCAGGCGGCGCGGCGCATCGTCTTCGCCAAGAGCGGCGCCGCGGCGTCAGCGCCCAAGAAAGAGGCTGCTGCCCCCAAAGGCGCGAGTGGCGTAGACGGTCAGCTCACCGCGCTCCTCACGCGCAACGCGTGGTGCGGCTTCACCTACAACCAGCACAGCGGCACCAGCACCAAAGAGCGCGTGGTCTTCAACGGCAACGGCTCCGTGTTCCGGACCTCGGGCGCCGAGACCTACAACTCAGGGCCCGCCGGCAGCGTCGCCGGCCAGTCCGGCAACCGCAACCAGGGACGCTGGAAGGTGGACGGCGGCATGCTGCACCTCTCGCAGGACGGCGTGAGCTGGGCGCCGCAGCAGCTGCAGGTGACGCAGAACTCGAACGGCTACCCGATCATCAAGTCCGGCGGCAAGGAATACATGCAGTGCAACTAGAAATCGGTGCCTGACCCCGATTACTGCGGCTGCGCGGCGATCGAGACGCCGAAGTTCATCGTCTCCTGCTTGTACGCCGACGGGATGTAGAGCAGCTCGAGGCGAATTTCCTTCAGCTTCCACGGTCTGGCTCGCGTCCTGGCCCGGGTCGAGGCGCTCCTGGCTGCCGTAGGAATTCGACACCTTCAGCGTGGGCTCGGTGCGCTTGTCCTCGAGCGGGATCGGCTTGCCCTGCATGTCGATGTACAGCAGCTTGCCGCCGAGCAGGCGCAGGCTCTGGTCCTTCGAGACGTTGGTCAGCACCAGCTTGCCGCTGAGGCGCGCCGGCGTGTCGATGCGCCCCGAGCCGTCCTCGATGCGCTCGACGACTTTCATCTCGGTGAGCGCGCCGCTGAGAAGGCTGCCCTTCACGGTGAGCGCGCCGGGCGTCACGGGATAGGTCTTGTCGTTCACCACCGGCCGGTTCTGCGACTGCGGCGGCGTGCATCCGACGGTGATGGTTGCAAATACGGCTGTGGCGATCGCTGAGCGAATCAACATGGGTGTTTCTCCTTGGTCGCCGGAGCATGCGGCGCACATCCACCGGGCGTCTGTGCGCTACCGAACTTTAGCAATTGGCCCCGCTATCCGTGCGCGAGCGCACATTCGCGGCGCGCGCGGCCGAAGACAATGCAGCGATGGGAAGGCCTGCGATCCAGAACGAGCTGCTGGCGGCGATGTCGCGCAAGACGTATGACGCGCTCGCCCCCGCGCTCACGCCAGTCACGCTCGTCTTCGGCGAGGTGCTCTACGAAGCGCACGCGCCGATGGCGCACGTCTACTTTCCCTGCGAGTCGATGGTGTCGCTCCTCTTGCCGGTCGAGAACCATATCGACATCGAAGTCGGCCTCGTCGGCCGCGAAGGCATGCTCGGCGCGTCGCTCGCCCTCGGCATCGTGCGCTCGCCGGTCAAGGCGCTGGTGCAGGGCGCGGGCAGCGCGCTGCGCCTGAGCGCCGCGCGCTTCGGGCGCGAGCTGTCGCAGAACCCGGCGCTGCAGCGCGCCGTCAACCGCTACCTCCATTCGCTGATGCAGCAGATCACGCAAACCGCGGCGTGCAACCGCTTCCACGTGGTGGAGGCGCGGCTTGCGCGCTGGCTGCTGATGACGCGCGATCGCATGCGTTCCCCCAAGTTCCGCATGACGCACGAATTCCTCTCCCACATGCTCGGCGTGCGCCGGGTCGGGGTCACCGAAGCCGCATCGTCGCTGCAGCGCCAGAAGCTGATCGAATACACCCGCGGCAACATCAGCATCCTGGACGAGCCCGGTCTCGAGGCCGCCTGCTGCGGCTGCTACGGACTCGTCAAGTCGATCGCACTGCCGGTCTTGTCGTAGTAGTAGCCCGCCAAGGGACGCCATCCCGGCTAGTCCCGGCATGTCCCAGCTAGTCCGCTGGGTACGTCAAATCCAGTATCGTAAAAAAAAGGACCCTTGCGGGTCCTTTCTCATCTGGCGGTTGGTGATTACTGCTTCGGGAAGTCCAGGATGATGTTGACCCTGCGGTTTTCCTGCCGGCCTTCGACGCTCGTGTTGTAGGCGAAGCGCCGGGTCTGGCCAAAGCCTTCCGGGACGAGACGCTTGCGCTCGACACCCATATCCGCCATGGCGTTCACCACGCTCTGGGCGCGCTGCTGGGACAGCTTCATCGACTGCGCCGCGGTGCCGCCCTGGTCGCTGGTGTGCCCTTCGACCGTGGCGGTGACGTGCGGGTTGGCCTTCATGAAGTTCACCACCTTGCGCAGCTCGGTGCGGTATTGCGGCTTGAGCTCCGCGCGGTCGGTATCGAACTCCATCTCCATCGCCATGGTGATGCGCTCGGGAACCGCCTCGATCCCCTCGATGTCGGTGGCGCAGGCGATGATCGCGTTGATGCGCCGGTTCAGGCGCTTGCCCTCTTCGGTGCGGTTGTCGCCGAGCGGGCGCGATTCGCCGTAGCCCACAGCCTTCAGTCGCGAACGCGCGATGCCGCTGCGATCCACGAGATAGGTCACCACATTCTCGGCGCGGAGCTCCGACAGCTTCATGTTGTCCGAGGCCGTCCCGACCTCGTCGGTGTGACCCTCGATCACCGCGGTGGTCTTCGGATACTTGTTCATGAACAGGCCGACCTTGTTCATCTTCTCCTCGGACGCGTGCTGCACGGTCTTCTGGTTGATCTCGAACTGGATGTCGAGAATGCTGCAGTACTGCTCGGTCTTCGCCACGATCGGCACGATGACCAGCACCGGCTCTGCGATCGGAGCCGCCGCCAGCACTGCCGGCGGCGCTTCCGCGGCGCGCGGCGCGGCCTTCCCACCGAACATGTACACCAGCCCGACCATCAGGGTGTTGATGTTGCCCTTGTTGCCCACCGCGTCATTGACGCGATAGTTCTCCCACTCGCCGCGCAAGCCGAGCGCGGGTGTGAAGTCGTACTGCGCGCCAAGGCCGGTCTTGTAGCCGACGGCGCTCTTGCTCGGGCTGGGATTGGTAGCAGTCACCGCGCCGGTTCCGCTGAACGTGTCTTGCGCCTTGGCGTACTGCAGGCCGAGCTTGCCGAATGCCGAGAACTTTTCCGTCAGCGGCAGGATGCCAACGCCGTCGACACCGACGCCTTGCAGCTTGATCTTGCCGGTGAGCGTGCCCGGCGGCGCGGTGTGCGCCGTGAAGCCGAACTCGCCGAGATTGAAGTAGCTCGCCTCGACGGCGAAGTTCTTGTTGAATTTCTTGCCGCCGAGCAGCTTCCAGGCCGTGTCTCTGCTGTCGTCGTCGATCGAGGTCGTGCTGAAGCCCGATCCGCGCAGCTGCTGCGTGATCCGGTCGTGGTGGTTCTTCTCCCACGACTGCCCGATGCCGGCTCCGAGGTAGTAGCCCTCGTCGGCCGCACCCGCCTGAGCGCTGACTGCCGCAATTCCTGCCAGGCCCAAGGCCCCCACAGCTCTGACTAGTTTCATGTTCTTCTCCAAGGTGAGCTCGTGCGCCTTACGGCGTAGGAACGTTGATTACGGTGTTGACCATCGTGACCGAAGCGTTCAGAGCAAGCGCGCGGCCGTTGAGAGTCGTGATCGCGGCGTTGCCTGCGGTCGAAAATGTGGTGGCGGCCGACGAGATGATCGTGCCTACCATGATGCCGCCTCCCGCCGCATTGATCGTCGCCGCGCTGCCGACCTGCCAGAAGACATTCTTCGGCTGCGCGCCACCGGCGAGAATCACGCTACGCGGTGCTCCTGCTGCGCCGACGGTGAGCGTGTTCGCCATCTGGAACACCCACACCGCATTGGCGTTGCCCAAGGCGTCGAGTGTGAGATCGGATCCGGTGATCAGGAATCCACCGCTCGCGGTCTTGTAGATGCCCGGTGCCAGGGTGAGTCCGCCGAGGTTGGCGCCTGGGTCGGCTGCACCGGGGCGGCCCGCGAGGTCGTTGAACGCCGTGAGCGCGTCCGCAGCCGCGGCCTGCGCAGTCGCAAAGGTGGCCGCGGTACCTTCCGCCGGACAGGTAATCGTCGGCGGCGGGGGAGCGGTCATGATCGTGCCATTCACAGCGCCCTGGTTGAGCGGCGTTTCCGTGTACGCGCATCCTGAAACCAGCGGCGTGTAGGGCACCGAGTTGTCGTGGAATCCGGTCATCAGCGTTGAAGCGCCCGTGGTGCCGATCGAAACCGGCTGGCCTTGCGCTCCCACGATCACCGTGTTCAAGCCCTGGTTCGTCATCCCGGCGTTGCCGCCGAAACCGCCGAATGCCCCAGCGGCACCTAGAGCCGGGGCTGCGCCTGCCGGCCCTGGCACGCCAGGAGCCGGCGCGACCACGTTACCGGGCTCGCCGAGAATTTTCCCGTCGTCGCCCCCGCCGCATGCGGCGATGAAGCCAACAAACAACGAAGCCATCAACAGCCGGCACGCTTTGGATGTGTTTTCGAACTTGATCATCGGCATATCCCTCTTTCCGCCTTCCCAACTGGTTCAGTGCGCACGCGACGCTCTTGCGCGATCGCTTCTGCGTTATTTCTTGCCGGCGAGGATCGCCGAGCGTGCGGCGACGTTCTGTACGTTGGCTTACACGGATTGCGATTTGTCCGCCGCCAGACACCGATCGATCGGTTGAGTGCGCTGCCGTACAGTCGATCGGCGAGCCCGCGCGTAATACTGTGCAGGAAGGTCGAATGCCAGTGTGCCGGCAGGACTTGGCGAGCCTGACCCATCGAGAAGGACATGACTCATGCTGATTGCCGCAGCCTTGCAGAACGCGATCCTGACGAGCGCCAATTTCTCGATCATCGCCACCGACGCGAAAGGCATCATCCAGCTATTCAACTTTGGCGCCGAGCGCATGCTCGGCTACAAGGCCGCCGAGGTCGTCAACCGCATCAGCCCAAGCGACATCCACGATCCGCAGGAAGTGATGGCGCGCGCCCGGGCGCTGAGCCTGGAGCTGAAGACCACCATCGCGCCGGGCTTCGAGGCGCTCGCCTTCAAGGCCTCGCGCGGGATCGAGGACTGCTACGAGCTGACCTATATCCGCAAGGATGGCAGCCGCTTTCCGGCCATCGTCTCGATCACCGCGTTGCGCGATGACGCCGAGCGCATCATCGGCTACCTGCTGATCGGCACCGACAATTCGGTGAGGAAGCTGGTCGAATCGAAATTGAACGAGGCGATGGCGGCCGCCGACAAGGCCAATCGTGCGAAGACCGACTTCATCTCAAGCATGAGCCACGAG
>VBCP01000342.1 GCA_005888925.1 Betaproteobacteria bacterium
TGGTTCGACACCGCGCTGGCGCCGCTCTCCGAGCTCGCCTCGAGGTCGACGCTGGTGCGCGCGAGCCCTGCCTTGCCGTAGACCGACCAGCTCGGCGTCAGCGGATATATGCCCAGGCCCGCAAGCGAGAGCGCGTTCGCTTTGAACTTGCCGTCGATCGTGTCGGTGCCGGTGCTCGAGCTGTACGAGAAGTCGCCGAGGCGCTCCCACGCCGCTTCGACGGCGAAGTTGCGGTTGAAGCGGTAGCCGCCGTTGATGCCGAAGCCGGTGTCGCTGCGATCGACGCCGCTCGAGCCGCCGATGCCCTGGTTGGCGAGCGCGCCGTCGACGTCGGCTCCGCTCATGCCGAGGCGGCTGCGCCCGAGGTCGAGGCCGGCGTACCAGCCCGCGTTCGGATCGGCGCGCTGCGCGCTGGCGAGTCCGCTCGAGAGCATGAGGGCAAATGCGGCGATGGCTTTCTTGTTCATGATGACTCCTTTAGTGAGTGGGAGCCGGAGCTTCGCCGCCGCACGTGTTAAGCACGGTCAATGCCGCGTAAAGCTGAGTAAGCAAAAAAAAGGCACGCCGCAAGGGGAGGAGGGCGTGCCGAAGGTACGACAGGGGGAGGAGACTGAAGGCTAAGGGCGCGCGCCGTTAACGGACGTTAGCGCTGCGTAAAGCTGAGTAAAGCCAGCCCGACAAAAAATTCAGCTAGCCGTGCGCGAGCGGCAGATCGACTTCCACCTCGAGGCCGCCGCCCGGCACGTTCGAAGCGCGGATCGCGCCGCCGTGCGCGTCGACCGCGCGCTGCGCGATCGCGAGGCCCAGGCCGAATCCCGCGGTGCCGCTGCCCGCTTCGCCGCGATAGAACGGATCGAACACCTTTTGCAGCTCGCCGGCCGCGATGCCCGGCCCGTGATCGGTCACGGTGAGGATGGCGGAGGTCCGCGTGGTGTGCACGCGGACATCGACGGTGGTGCCTTCGCGCGTGAACTTCACGGCGTTGCGCACGATGTTCTCGACCGCGCGGTGCAGGAGATCGGCGTTGCCGATCACCGGCGCGTCGCCGCTCGCGTTGAAGCGCACGGCGCGGGCGAGCGCCTCGGCCTCGAAGCGCGCGTCCTCGGCGATGCTCGCGGCGATGTAGGCGAGGTCGACGCGCTCCTTCATCCGCGAGGCAGTGCCGCTCTCAAGGCGCGCGAGCGCCAGCACTTCGCCGACCATGCTGTCGAGGCGCATCGCCTCGCGCTCGATGCGCTCGAGCGAGGTGTCGAGCTTCGCCGGCTGCTGGCGCGCGAGGCCGATCGCGGCCTGCAGGCGCGCGAGCGGCGAGCGCAGCTCATGCGACACATCGTGCAACAGACGCCGCTGCGCGCTCACCAGGTTCTGCAGCTGCTGCGCCATGCGGTCGAAGTCGCGGCCGAGATCGGCGATTTCGTCGCGCCGCCGGCCCATCAGCGGGCTGACCCGCGTCTCGAGGCGGCCGGCGGCCGCGGCGTCGAACGCCCAGCGCAGGTTGCGGATCGGCCGCGCGAGATACCAGGCGAGGAGCGCGCTGAAGGCCACGAACAGCAGGAAGCTCTCTCCGCCGGGCGCGGCAACCAGGCGCACTCCCTGGCCGGCGCTGCCGCGCGCCACGACCTCGCGCGCCTGCGTCAGCGCACCGGCCGGGACTTCGCGCGCGAGCAGATCGCGCCCATCGCCGTCGACGGCGAACACCGGCACCGGGCGGCGGCCCTGCCAATCGTTCATCCACTGGCGCAGCGCGTCGACGCCGCCGTAGCGCAGGGTCGCCGCGGCCATGTCGATCGCGATGCGGTGCGGCGGGCCGACCGCGAGATCCGGGGGCGGCGCCTCGCGCGCGCGCTCGAGGCGCTGCACCCATACCGCGGTCCCGGCGCCGACCGCCGCGACGACCAGCGCCAGCCAGAAGCCGAGGAAGATCTTCCAGAAGAGACGGCCCACGCTATTCCTTCACCAGGTGATAGCCGAGGCCGCGCACCGTGCGGATCAGTCTTGCGCCCTCGCCGAGCTTCTGCCGGATGCTCGAGAGGTGCACATCGATGCTGCGGTCGAAGCGCGCGAGCGGCCGGCCGAGCGCCTGCTCCGAGATCTCGTCCTTGCTGACCACGCGCCCGGCGTTGCGCATCAGCACCTCGAGCACGTTGAACTCGATGCTGGTGAGGTGGACTTCGCGCCCGCGCCACTGCGCCTTGCGCTTCTCGGGCCACAGCGTCATGGCGCCGACCTCCAGCGGACCGCCGTCGGCCCCCGGCTGCGCCCGGCGCAGGATGGCGCGCAGCCGCGCCACCAGCTCGCGCGGCGTGCAGGGCTTTGGCACGTAGTCGTCGGCGCCCAGCTCGAGGCCGACGATGCGGTCCACATCGTCGCCGCGCGCGGTGAGCATGATCACCGGCACGCGGCTCGCCTGGCGGATCAGGCGCAGCGCCTCGATGCCGTCGACCTTGGGCATCATCACGTCGAGCACCACGATCTGGTAGCCGCCGGAGAGCGCGAGGCGCGCGGCGGCCTCGCCGTCATGGACGGCGGTCACGCCGAAGCCTTCGCGCTCGAGATATTCCGTGAGCATGCCGGAGAGCTCGACGTCGTCGTCGGCGAGGAGAACCTGCGCGCTCATCCGCGCGATGATAGCGGGCGCCCCGAGGGCGAATGGGGCCTTTACTCAGCTTTACCGAGGCTTAACCCAGCTTGATGCCGCCACGGGCGACACTGCGCTCATCACCGACCAAAGGAGGTCGAACATGGTTCGCAAACACGTCGCAAGCTTTCTTCTCGCCAGCAGCCTTGCTCTGGGACTCGCACCGCTCGCCTCGGCTCAGCCGATGCCCGGCGGCATGGGACGAGGCGGGCATCCGATGATGCACCTGCGCGCGCTCGGCCTGAGCGAGGGGCAACAGGACCAGATGTTCAAGATTTTCCACGAGCAGGCGCCGGCGATGCGCGAGCAGATGAAGCAGGTGCGCCGCTCGCGCACGGAGCTGAGGCAGGTCGCGGCCGCGGAGCGCTTCGACGAGGGCCGCGCGCGGCAGATCGCCGACACGCAGGCGAAGGCGATCGCCACGCTCGCCGTGATGCGCGCGCAGACCACGCATCGCGTGCGCGAGATCCTCACGCCCGAGCAGCGCACGAGGATGGTCCTGATGAGGGAGCACCTCGGCGCGGGACCGCGCCAATGAGGCTGATGCGCGTCGCGGCCGCTGCGCTGGCCCTGGGGATTGCGGCGAATGCCCACAGCCAGGGGGTCGGGCCGCCGGAATGGCTGCGCGAGCTCGATCTCAGCGAGGCGCAGCAGGAGCAGGTATTCCAGATCTTCCATCGGCTCACGCCGGTGATCCGCGAGCGCCTGCTGGCGGCGCGCCACGCGCACGAGGAGCTCGAGGACCTGGCGATCGCCGTGAGCCTGGACAGCGACCGCGGGCGCGAGGCCTTCGAAGCCGAGGCGCGGGCGCTCGCCGACGTCGCGGAGATCCGCATGCATGCGATGCGCGGCGTTTACGAGCTGCTCAGCGCCGAGCAACGCGCGCAAGCCATCCACCTGCCGATCCGGTATGAATAAGCGCGCCGCGCTCGCCATTTTCATTGCCGCGGCGGCCACGCCGGCGCTCGCCCAGTTCGGCGGCCGGCGCCGCGGCGGCAACACGGGCGATCGCGAAAGCCGCCCGGCGGACAAGGGCGGCGGCGAGCCGCGGGTCAACACGCTCGAGGTCACCGTCCACGAGCTGCAGGAGGACCTCAAGCTCACCGCCGAGCAGGAGCCGCTCTGGCAGGCCTACGTCGACAAGGTCCGCGCGCTGGGCAACGACCTCGCGCGCGAGCGCGGCCGGCGGCCGGCGCAAGCGAGCGTCGAGCAGCAGATCGATCGCATCGTCGACGCGGCGCGCAACCGGCTCACCGCGCTGGAAGACATCGCGCAGGCGGCGAAGGCGCTCTACGCCAAGCTCTTGCCCGAGCAGCAGTCGGCGGCTGATCCGCGCCTCGCGAACCTGATGGCGATGCCGCTCGCGCAGGACGCCCCGAGGGGACGCCCCGACCGCTAGTGCGTGTCGAGGATGCTGATCTTCTGCCAGATCTTCCGCGATAGATCGGCCGTCAGGCTCTCGATGTCGTTGACCGCGTCCAGCACCACGGGGTCCTGCAGGTGCTGCGCGTGCAGGGCGGCGAGCTTGCTCGTGAGGGCGAGGAGCTCCGAGCAGTAGTCGAGGTAGCGCGCGAGCTGGCCGGCGTCGAGCGTGCGCACCGGCGACGAAGCGGTCGCGTTCACCTCGCGCATCGCGTGTTCGGGGTCCTTCGTCAGCTGATGCATGTCTACGACGTGCGCGATGCTGCGCAGCCGATGGAGCATGCGAAGCGCCGTGCGGCGCTTGAGGCGCGTTTCCAGCGACACCAGGAACACGATAGCGATCGCCAGCAGGATCAGCTCGTTGGTCGCGGCGTCGATGCCTTGGAGTATCTCGGTCAGGCTGACGGCGCCGGTCTTGGCGATGCTCATGATTTGGAAGGCCGCGTACAACACGAGCGACACCAACGCGATGATCGTCAGCATGGTCAGGGCGCGCAGCCACCACAGCGGATGGCGCAGTCGCTCCACCACTTCGGTGTTGGCCTCGGCGACCCGGCCGAGTTCCGCGGCGACTTCGCTCAGTCCCGCGCCGGGAAAGCGCTCGCGGATGCGCTGCGCGAGCAGCGCGATGGTGCTGGAGATCGGCGCCGGACTGAGCTCGCTGTAACTCAACGGCGGCTCAAGGTCCCTAGAGGACGTGCTCCTCGGCGACGATGCGGATCTCGGGCGCGTCGAGCTGCACCAGCGTCTCCTCGTCCTTGCGCAGCATGCCGATCACCGGGCTGCCGAAGGCCGCCTTGAGTTCGTCGCTCGTCGCGAAGTAGATCTCGAGCATGCCGTCGAACGCCGGATTCTTGTCCTTCTCCGGCATCGCGAAGCTCGCCACGATCTTCTGGATGCCCGATTCCATCAGCGCCTTGCTCTCTGCCTTGGCGTAACCCTTGAGCGCCGCATCCTTGAATTGCGCGGGAGTGAGATCTTTCTTCCGCACCGAGGTCAGGATCACCTTGAGCTGGCCGAGTGGCTTGAGCGTCGCGCCGGTCCTCTCGAACAGCGCCTTCTCGTCCATCACCACGCTGAGCGCGTCCTTCGCTTGCCCGGTGGCCTGCGCAGCGTACGCTTCCTTCTCGGTGGGGAAGTAGAGCGCCGCGACGCCGTCGTAGGCCGCCTCGTCGCCCAGGATCTTGCCCTCGGCGACCACGCTCGCGACCAGCTGGTTCGCGGTCTTGCGCAGCTCGCGATTGCGCTCGAGCCATTCCTGGCGGAACTCCGCCGGCAGCTTGTCGCCGCGCTTCACCATCCGGATTAGCTTGAACATCGGACAAATAGCATAACAGCTAACGCTTAACTGCTTTAGGTGGCCTGCTGTTCCTCACAGACGGCGCGTATGGCCGGCGCGTCCATCTGCACGAAGTTTTCTTCGTCCTTCCTCATCATGGCCGGGATCGGCCCGGCGAACATGGCGCGGATGTCGCCGGCGGCGGCGAAGTAGAGCTCGACCATGCCGTCGAACGCCGGATCCCTGTCAGGCTCCGGCAAGGCGAAGCTGGCGACGATCTTCTGCACCGGCGACTCGGCGATGACGCGGTCCTCGAGCTTGGAGTGATTCTTCAGCCAGTAGTCCTTGAACTGCTGGTGCGTGAGGTCGCGGCGGCGATACACCGTGCGCACGATCTTGAGCTTGGCCTGCGGCGTGGGCTTCTGCCCCATCGCGTGTTCATCGCACACGAGCACGATGTCGCCCGAGAAATGCGTCGCGGCGGCGCGCGCCTCGCGCTCGGTGGCGAAGTAGGTCGCCGACATGCCGTCGAACGGCGCCTCGGCGCCGCCGAGCGCGATTTCGCCGGTGGCGAGCGTCACCACCGCCTTCTTCGGATGCTCGGCGAGCCAGCGCCTGGCGAAATCCTCGCGCGACTCGCCGGCGCGGCGCTTCACCATGCGCAGGACTTTGTACTTCACTTGAGCAGCCCGGCTTCCTTGAAGAACTTTTCCGCGCCCGGATGGAAGCGCACGTCCTGCAGCGGCTTGCCCAGGTTCTGCGGCTGGAATAGCGCGAACGGCGGGAAGGTAGCGACCAGGTCCTGCTTGTTGTCGTGCAAGGCCTTCACGGTCCGGTAGACGACGTCGTCCTTCACCTTGGCGTTGGTCATGAGCACCATGTCGAACGCGATCAGGTTGGTGGGCTTGCTCACCCCTTCGATCGACGGATGCGGGGCCACCTGGATCACATAGGCGCCGGGAATCAGCGCTTGCGCGCGCTTGATCGCCTCCGGCGCCGTGTCGACCTCGAGTACGCGCACGCCGCCGACGGCTGCGTTCGCCTGCTTGATCGCGGCCGAGCCGAGCGCGAAGAACATGACGTCGACCTTGCCGCTCATGAAGTCCTCGGCCTGGCGCACCACGTTCGGCGAGGGCACGCCGTTCACGTCCTTCCAGGTGAGCCCGGCGTTGGCGAGGTGCGCTTCGATGATGCGCGCAATGGTTTTCTGTGCGTTGAACTCGCTCGAGACGCGCTTGCCTTTGAGGTCGGCAATCGTCCTGATCGGCGAATCGGCGCGCACGTGCATCGCGACGCGGTACGGGATGAGCGCGCCGGCATAGCGCATCGTCGGCTTCGCGCCCTGGCCCTGGTATTCGCCGGTGCCGGTCGTATAGAAGGTGCCGTCGAACGAGTTCGTCAGGTTGAAGTCCGCGGCGCCGGTTTCGACCTCATCGAAGCCGGTGCTCGCCTGCGCCTGCACCACGGCGCGCAGCTTCGCTTTGTCGACGAGCACCTTCGCGATCGCCTGGCCCGCCGAGTTCGAAAACGAGCCCGCCGGCGTCGTGACGATGCCGACCGTCTGCGCCTGCGCCGACGCTGCGAAACAAATGGGTGCAACGAGCGCCGCGATGACTCTGAACATGTTCAGCTCCTCCGCGGCTATCGTAGCATCAGCTCCAGTGAGGAGGAGCCGCTGAGGAGTTTCGTCGCCGTGCTCGCCGTCGTGCTGACGGCTCGCGATCGCTACACCGCTCGTCTTCCTGCACGTCGCCGCCGACGGCACGAAGGGGCGCGATCGCGTGCCCTGGTACGACCTCGTCGCCGCCGCCGCGGCCTTCGCCGCCGCGGCCTATCTCGCCTGGCGCTTCCCGCGCCTCTCGGAGCTCGTCTCGCGCCAGCCGTGGGATGGGCTGCTGGCCGCCTCCACTTTATTGGTGGTTTTCCTGGAGGGGCTGCGGCGAACGTCCGGCATGGCGCTCTTCATCACCACGCTCGTGTTCATCGCCCTCGCGCTCTTCGGCGGCGAGCTGCCCGGCGAGTTCGCCGCGCGCTCGATCCCGCCGGCGCGGCTCGCGTATTACCTCGTCTGGGACTCGAGCGCGATCCTCGGCATCGCCATCAAGATCATCGCCACCGTCGTGGTGGTCTACGTGTTCTTCGGACAGGTGCTGTTCAAGGCGGGCGGCTCGCAGTTCTTCACCGGCATCGCGATGGCGCTGATGGGACGCTACCGCGGCGGGCCGGCGAAGATCGCGATCGTCGGCTCGTCGCTCTTCGGCTCGATCTCCGGCAACATCGTCTCGAACGTGATGACCGTGGGCACGGTCACCATCCCGCTGATGAAGCGCGCCGGCTTCCGGCCGCACCTCGCGGCCGCGATCGAGGCCTGCGCTTCGACCGGCGGCCAGATCACCCCGCCGGTGATGGGCATCGCCGCCTTCATCATGGCCGAGTTCCTGCAGGTGCCGTTCTACGAGGTGGCGCTCGCCGCGGTGATCCCGGCGGCGCTCTTCTACATCGCACTCTTCATCCAGGTGGATCTGGAGGCCGCGCGCAGCCGCATCCTGCCGATGCCGCGCGAAGAGATTCCCAAGCTGTCAAAAGTTTTACGGGAAGGCTGGTACTTCATCCTGCCGCTGGTGGCGCTGGTGTATGCGCTCTTCGGGCTCAACTACGAGCCGGAGATGGCCGGTCTCATCGCCACTGCGGTCGTGCTCGGGCTGGGCGTCCTTATCCCGTACCAGGGCAAGCGGATAGGATTGCGCGACCTCTGGGCCATGATGCGCGATGCCGGGACCTCGGTGCTCGAGCTCTTCATGCTCGGCGCCTCGGCCGGCATCATGATCGGCGCGCTCAACTACTCGGGCGTGGGCTTCACGCTCACGCTGGTCCTCATCCTGCTCGCCGGCGGCAGCCTGCTCGCGCTGCTCGTGCTCTCGGCGATCGCCAACATCATCCTCGGCCTCGGCCTGCCGACAGTCGGCGTCTACATCGTGCTCGCCACGCTGGTCGCGCCGGCGCTCGTCAAGATGGGGATCGACCCCATGGCGGCGCACATGTTCATCATGTACTACGGCTGCCTGTCGATGATCTCGCCGCCGGTGGCGATCGCCGCGTTCGTCGCCGCCAACCTCGCGGGCGCCGACGCCAACCGGACCGGCTGGACGGCGATGGCGTTCGGCTGGACGTTGTTCGTCATTCCTTTTCTGTTCGTTTTCTCGCTCCCCCTGCTCATGAAAGGCCATCCCGCGGCCATCGCCCTCGATTTCGCGCTCGCCGTCGCCGGCGTCTGGTTCATTTCGGCGGCGATGATGGGTTATTCTGTGCGCCCGCTCGGGCTTGCCGAGCGGGTCCTGTACTGCGTGACCGGAATCTGCACTTTCATGCCGGCTAACGTTCTCGGCGCCGGGCGCTGGTTCAACGTCGCGGGCGTGGCGCTCGCCGCGGCCGTTTTCCTGCTGTCGCGGTTCCGCAGACCCCTGGAGCAGCCATGACGATGAGGGAAGTCAGCATCACCGTGCGCGACGGCACGCGCATCGGCGCCGCGATTTATGCGCCCGAGGGAAGCGGCCGCTTCCCCGCGCTGCTGGCGGCGTCGCCCTATCGGTACGACAACAACGTGCTGCCCGCCGGGCCGCAGTTCCTCTGGCGCGAGACCGGCCCGATCGATTTCTACGTCAAGCACGGCTACGCCTACGTCCATATGGACGTGCGCGGCTCGGGCAAATCCGGCGGCCAGTTCGAGTTCCTCGGGCCGAACGAGCAGCACGATCTCTACGACGCCATCCAGTGGATCGCCGGGCAGCCGTGGTCGAACGGCAAGGTCGGCGGCCTCGGCCAGTCCTACTTCTGCATGTCGCAGTGGTGGATGGGCATCATGGCGCCGCCGGCGCTCGCCTGCCTCGGCGCCTACGATGGCCTGAACGACCCCTACCGCGCCTCCTGCTACCAGGGCGGCATTCCCGGGCAGTTCATCCCCGGCTACTGGTGGAACCAGAACCGCATCATCAACCGCTATCCCGCGAGCGGCGCCGAGCCGTGCGTGCAGGAAACGGATCTGGACGCGCTGGTGACCGCTCATCCGACCTACGACGATTTCTGGCGCACGCGCTCGGCCTCCGAGCGCCTGCACGAGATCAAGGTGCCGCTCTATTCGGTCGGCATCTGGGGCAAGGTCGATCT
>VBCP01000338.1 GCA_005888925.1 Betaproteobacteria bacterium
TGATCGGCAAGCGCGAGTCGAACTCGCGCCCGCATCACGGCATCGTGAGCGTGCGCACCACGGGGAAAAAAGCGGACGGCACGGTGTTCATGACCTTCGAGCGCTCGGCGCTGATTCCGATGCGCGGCCATGCGGTCGATGACCGGCTGGATTACTAGCGCGCTCCTCTTTGCCGGCCTGCTTTCCTGCGCCGCGGCGCAGGAAAGCGCGCTGGTCGTCGGCGCGGTGCTGTCCGAGACCGGCTCGCATGCCGCGGCCGCGGCCGACTACCGCAAGGGCTTGCTCCTCTGGACCGAGGAGGTGAACGCCGCCGGCGGCCTCCTCGGCCGGCGCATCGACCTTCGCATGAAGGATGACGGCTCGGAAGCCGCGCGCGCCGGCGCCGCGTACGCCGAGCTGATCGCGGGCGGCGCGCAGCTGCTCATCGGACCTTATGGCTCCGCCGCCACGCTGACGGGCGCCGCGGAAGCCGAGCGCTCGCGGCGCGTGATGCTCAACGCCGCGGGCGCCTCGAGCCAGGTGCACAAACGCTCGCCGCGTTATGTCTTCCAGACGGCGCCGCCGTACGCCGCCTACGCCGAAGGCGCGCTCGCCGCGGCACGCGAGGCGCGTGCCGAGTCGCTCTACATCGTGGCGCGCGACGACGCCGCGTCGCGCGAGATGGGCGAGGCCGCGCAGGCGCAGGCGCGCCGGCTCGGCTTCGGCCACGTCGAGCTCGAGATCTATGCCGCCGGCACCGTGGACTTCCTGCCCCAGCTCTACCGGGCGATGGGCGTGCAGGCCGACGCCTGGATCGCGTTCGGCGAGGCGCGCGACGGCGCCGAGATGGTGAAGACGCTCAAGCGCCATGGCTACGTGCCGCGGGTCTTCTACCTGCGCGCGGGCGCCGAGCCGCGGTTCATTTCGCTCGTCGGGCAGGACGCCGAATTCATCCTCGGCTCGAAAGAGTACGATCCGCGCTTTCCCACGACCGGCAACGCGAGCTTCGTGAAGGCTTTCACCGCGAAATGGTCCGTCCCGCCCGGCGCGCTGGCGGCGAGCGCCTACGCCGCCGGCACCGTGCTCGCCGAGGCGTTGCGCCGCGCCGGGACCGTTGACGCGCCGAAGCTTCGCAACGTTCTCGCCAGCTTGGAAGTCGAAACGGTGCTCGGCCGCTATCGCGTCGATCCGGCGAGCGGCGCGCAGGTCGGGATGAAGCCCGCGCTCACGCAAATCGTCAAAGGCCGCGCGCAGCCCGTGGGGGTCGAGGTATTGCCTTTCGTCTCGTGGACCGAGCGGCAGCTGCTGCGGTGATCCGCTCGTTTCTGTTCACCCCGGCCAACGTCGCGCGGCGCATCGAGAAGGCGCTTACGCTGCCGGCCGATGCCGTGATCCTCGATCTCGAGGACTCGGTCGCGCCGTCCGACAAGGCGCCGAGCCGCGGCGCCGTCGTGGCGGCGCTGGGGCGGGGGCGCCAGTGCCTGCTTTACGTGCGGGTGAACGCGCCCTCGACGCCGTATTGCTACGCCGACCTCGTCGCCACGGTGCAGAAGGGCATCGACGGCGTGGTGGTGCCGAAGATCGAAAGCGCGGCGGATCTGCACGCCATCGACTGGCTGCTCGCCAACCTCGAGCGCGAGCGCGGCATCGCCGAAGGCGCGCTCGATCTCATGCCGCAGATCGAAACCGCCGCCGGCGTGCAGCGCGTCGACCGCATCCTCCAGGCGCGCAACCTCCGTCCGTATCGCGGGTCGTGGCGCGTGAAGCGCGTCTGCTTCGGCGCCGGCGATTACGCCAACGACCTGGGCTTGTCGCCGACGCTCGAGGAGGCGGAACTGGCGGACGCTCGCGCGCGCATCGTGCTCGCCTCCCGCGCGGCCGGCGTGGAGAACCCGATCGACAGCCCCTGGTTCCATTTCAAGGAAGCCGCGGCCTTTGCGCGGGCGCTCGAGCGCAGCCGCCGCGGTGGCTTCCAGGGACGATGCTGCGTGCATC
>VBCP01000343.1 GCA_005888925.1 Betaproteobacteria bacterium
AAGGAGCAGTGGAGAAGCTTTTTGCCGAACATGTCTGGTACCTCCTCTGATGTCGACGCTTCGTTGAATGTCCGCCGAAAAGGATTAGTTGACAAGTGGCTGGAGGAAACAGGGGTCTGACCCCGATGGGTTCAGGCTCGGTCCCCGAATTAGACGGCCAGGTAGGCCTTTTCGAGGGAACCGTCGGCGGCGATCTCATGCGCCGCGCCCGAGGCGACGATGCGCCCGCCTTCGATGACATAGGCGCGATCGGCGAGCGCGAGGGCGAGGCCGGCCATCTGGTCGACGAGCAGGATCGTCGCCGACTCGGCGCGCAGCCGGTCGAGCGCCGCGAAGAGGTCGTTGATCACCGCGGGCGCGAGGCCGAGCGAGGGCTCGTCGAGCAGCAGCATCTTCGGCCGGCCCATCAGGCCGCGCGCGATCGCGAGCATCTGCTGCTCGCCGCCCGAGAGCAGGCCGGCACGCTGATGCAGCCGTTCCCGCAGGCGCGGGAAGCGATCGAGCATGGTCTCGATATCGGTCGCCGCCGCATCCTTGCGCCTAAAGGCGCCGAGCTCGAGGTTGTGCAGCACCGAGAGCTCGGGGAACACCTGGCGTCCCTCTGGCACCAGCACCAACCCGAGCGGCACCACCTTGTGCGCCGGCAGGCCGGTGATGTCCTCGCCGCCGAAGGCGATGCCGCCCTGCACCGGCCGCAGCAGGCCCGAGAGCGCGCGCATCAGCGTCGACTTGCCGGCGCCGTTGGCGCCGAGCACGGCGACGAGCTCGCGCTCGCGCACCTGCAGCTCCACGCCTTTGAGCACGGGCTCGGCGCCGTAGCCGGCCGCGAGGCGGCCGACCTGGAGATAAGGCGCGCCGGGCTCTGCCGCCGCGCGCGGCGCGATGGCGCGCGCCGTCTGCTCGCCGAGATAAGCCTTGCGCACCGCCGGGTCGCGCTGCACTTCTGCGGGCGCGCCTGCCGCGATGACCACACCTGCATCGAGCACCACGACCGTGTCGGAGATGCCCATGACCACTTCCATGTCGTGCTCGACCAGGACCACCGCGACACCGCTGTCGGCGATGCGGCGCAGGAGCTGCGCGAGCCGCTCCTTGTCCTGGCGCGAGAGCCCGGCGGCGGGCTCATCGAGCAGCAGCACCGACGGGCCGATGGCGAGCGCACGGGCGATCTCCACCAGGCGCTTGTCGACATGCGGCAGGTCCGCCGCGCGCGCGTTGATATCGCCTTTGTAATTCACAAAGGAAAGCAATTCATCGCCGCCGCCTGCGATCGTCAGGTTCTCGGCCACCGTCATCGAGCCGAAGAGCAGCGTCGTCTGGTAGGTGCGCGCGACGCCGGCGCGGGCGATGCGCCAGGCTGCGCTGCCCTGCAGCTCACGAGCACCGATGCGGATGCTGCCAGCATCGGGCCGGTAGAAACCGCTC
>VBCP01000346.1 GCA_005888925.1 Betaproteobacteria bacterium
CAACGCCGACTGGATCGACTACGCCGCCGCTGGCGTGGCGGGCCCCGACGAGATGGATGCGCGCATCGTCGAGCTGCTCGCGGTGGTCGACCTGGAGGAAACCATCTTCGAGCTCGGCCTGCGCAGCGCCGCCCACACCGAGCGCAACGCGACGCTCGCCGGCCGGGTGCTCGATGCGCGCGCGCGCATGCGCGAGCGGCTGGAATCGCTCGGCATCCAGGACTGGGTCGAGCGCTTCGACCCCGACAAGTACATCCGCAACGCGACCCTCGCCGAGAACCTGCTGTTCGGCACGCCGGTCGGCAAAGCCTCTTCAGCGGCCTGCCGCCGGGCCACGAGTTCTTCGCGCAGTACAGCTTCATCCGCCAGGAAGACCTCCCCCAGTTCGAGGCGATCCTGCAGCGCGCGGGCGAAGTGGGACTCAAGGAGCTCGACGAGGCGGAGCGCCGCGCGCTCATCTCGCTGCCTTTCAAGCTGATCGCCACCCGCCACCGCCTGGGCCTGATCGACGAGAGCTTCGAGGCGCGCGTGGTGGAGGCGCGCCGGCACTTCGCCGCCAACCTGCCCGGCGAGCTCAATCGCTCGATCGAGTTTTTCGACCCCGCGCAGTACAACAGCGCGGCCACCCTGCAGGACAACATCCTCTTCGGCAAGATCGTCACCGGGCAGGCCGAGGCGGGCACGCGCATCACGGCGCTGGTGCGCGAGCTGCTCGACGAGCTGGGCTTGAGGCCGCTGGTGGTCACCATCGGCCTCGATTACCAGGTGGGCGTGGGCGGCGCGCGGCTGGCGGTGGCCGACCGGCAGAAGATCGCGCTGGTGCGCGCGCTCATCAAGCGGCCGACGCTGCTGGTCGTCGACCACGCGGTCGCGCCGCTCGATCCGGCTTCGCAGCAGCGCGTGATGGAAGGCATTCTGGCGGAGCGCAAGGAACGCGGCGTGGTCTGGGTGCTGCAGCGCCCGGACCTCGCCGAGCGCTTCGCGGTGGTGCTGGTGATGGAGCGCGGCAAGCTCGCCGAGAAGGGCGCCTTTGCCGAGCTCAAGTCGAACGGCGGGCCGCTGCACAAACTGCTGATCGCGGCGTAGGTGGGGAAATGAGCGGAGACGGACCATGAGCCTAGAGCAGGAAGTCGAGCTGATCCGCCAGTTCCCGATCTTCAGCAAGATCCAGCCGGCGATGCGACGCCGGCCAGGTGATCTTCAACGCCGGCGACGTCGGCGATTCCGCCTACGTCATCATCGACGGCACCGTCGAGATCTCGGTGCCCACGCCCTCGGGCCCGATCATCATCAACAACATGGGCAAGAACGATCTCCTCGGCGAGATCGCCATCGTCGGCGAGGTGCCGCGCACCGCCACCGCCAAGGCACTGACCAAGCTCGAGACGCTCAAGATCTCGAAGGAGCTCTTCATGAAGATCATCCGCGAGAACCCCGACGCGGCGATCGAGCTCATCAAGATCCTCGCTTCGCGCCTCGCCAGCACCACCACCCAGCTCACCCGCACCCGCAGCGGACAGGGGCGCTAGAACAGGCTTCTAGGGTCAGCGACGGCGTAGACCGTGACGCGCTCGCTGCGCCCGCGCACTTTCACCCGATGCACCGGCGCGCCGCGCGGGTCGAGCCCGGCGTGCGCGAGCGTGTCGGCCGACACCACCATCACGCAGCTGTAGGCCTTGGTCATGCCCTCGAAGCGCGCGGCGATGTTGATGTTGTCGCCGATCGCCGAGTAGATCGGCGCTTCCGGCGGGCCCATGGTGCCGACGATCGCGACGCCGGCATGCGCGCCGATGCCGATGCGCAAGGGCTGGGCGAGATCCGCCGCCAGGTTCCTGGACAGGGCCTCCACCCTGCGCTGCATCTCTGCCGCTCCGCGCATCGCCTGCCGGCAGGCTTCCGGCAGCTCGCTCTGCAGGCCGTAGAGCGCGAGCAGCCCGTCGCCGCGGAACTGCGCGTAGTAGCCGTTGGTCGCGCGCAGCGCCTCGTACATCTCGGCGAAGAACTGGTTCATGATGAAGACGACGTCGTAGGGCAGGCGCGACTCGGCGATGCGCGTCGAGCCGCGCAGATCCACGAACATCGCCACCACCGACCGCTCGCGCTCGCGCGCCGCGCCCGGACGCCGCGCCGCCGTCGCGTCGACCCCGGGCGGCAAAAGCGGGATCACCGACACGTTGTGCCGGGGCCGCGTCTGGCAGGCTAGGCGCACGTTCGGCGGCGCCTCGACGCGCGCCAGCGCCTGCGCCTCGAGGCGCTCGGGCGGCGCGAGCGCCTCGAGCCCCTCGCTGATCCGCACGCGGCAGGTGGTGCAGCGCGCGCGCCCGCCGCACACCGAGGCGTGCGGCAGCCCGGCGTCGCGCACCGCCTCGAGGATGCTGCGGCCGATCGGTGCGGTGATGATGCGGCCCGAGGCATGCTGCACCTGGTAGGTGCCGCCGAGCCGCGTGCGCAGCCAGCGCGCGAGCAGCGTCGCGGCGAGCAGCGACCAGAAGGCGAGCTCGAGCCCCTCGCGCCAGGCGAGCATCCGCGCGCGCTCCTCCGGCTTCATGCCGGCGAGATCCAGGTTGTACTTCTGGATGCCGCCGATGCGCTCGATCGCGGGCCACAGCTCGTTGCCGGCGGCGGCAAAGCCGGCGAGCGCCATCGCCGGGATGAGGAGCGCCGCGGCGAATAGCGCGGGCTGCGCCGAGGCGTACCAGCGCTGCAGCCGCAGCCAGTAGTGGATGCCGAAGCAGAAGTGCGTCCAGACGATGAGCAGCAGGATCGACTGGCGCAGCGCCGTTCCGGTCTCCGACCACAGTACGCCGACCATGCGCTCGTAGCCGATCTGGTGCCCGAGCAGGAACCAGTAGAAGCGCGTGCCGACGATGTGCGCGATGAGCAGCGGCGGCACCGCGAGGCCGAGCACCAGCTGCGCCGCTTCCCACGCCGGCATGCGCAGCGTGGTGCGCCGGTAGAGCGAGACCAGCGCCAGCGCGAAGTGCGTCAGCAGCGAGCCGTAGAGCAGCACCGTGCCCACCGGGCTGCGCCACCACGCCGCGAGCACGCTGCGCACGCGGTCCATGGCGTCGATCGACACCACGCCGAGCGAGTGATTGATGAAATGGCCGACGACGAAGCAGGCGATGATGAGGCCCGTCGCGAGCCTCAGCCGCCGCTCTAGCCGCCGCATCTAGCCTTTCAGCTGCAGCGACTTGTATTCCAGGAATTCCTCCAGGCCGTAGACGCCGGCCTCGCGGCCGTGGCCCGACTGCTTGAAGCCGCCGAAGGGCGCGTTCATGTTGAAGGCGCCGCCGTTGATGTCGATCTGCCCGGCGCGCATGCGCCGCGCCACGCGCTGCGCGCGCGCCTCGTCCTTCGACCAGACCGCGCCGGCGAGGCCGTACACGCTGTCGTTGGCGATGCGCACCGCCTCTTCCTCATCCTGGTAGGGAATGATCGCCAGCACGGGACCGAAGATCTCCTCCTGCGCGATCGTCATGCTGTTCTTCACTCTTCCGAACACGGTGGGCCGCACGTAGTAGCCGCCTTGCGGCACGCCTTCGGGCGGCTCCGCGCCCCCCGCGACCAGCTCGGCGCCTTCCGCCACGCCTTTCTTTATATACGTGCGCACACGCTCGAGCTGCGCCTGCGAGCTGAGCGGGCCGAGCTTGGTGCTCTCGCCGAGCGGGTCGCCCACCGTGAAGCCTCTGGCGACCTCGGCCGCGATCTTGGCGGCTTCGTCGTACTTGGAAGCGGGCACCAGCATGCGCGTCAGCGCGGTGCAGGTCTGCCCGGAGTTGAGGTAGCAGCCGTTCACCGTGCTCTTCACGGCCGTGGGCAGATCGGCGTCGTCCAGGATGACCGACGCGCTCTTGCCGCCGAGCTCGAGCGCCACGCGCTTTACGCCTTGCGCAGCGAGCTCCGAGATGCGCTTGCCGGCGCGCGTCGAGCCGGTGAAGGAGATCATGTCCACGCCGGGGTGCTTCACCAGCGCTTCGCCCGCGCTCGCCCCGAAGCCGGTGACGAGGTTGAACACGCCCTTCGGCAGCCCGGCTTGCTCGATCACCTCGGCGAGGATGAAGGCGTTGAACGGCGCCACCTCCGAAGGCTTGAGGACCACGGTGCAGCCCGCGCCGAGCGCCGGCGCGAGCTTCAGCGTGATCTGGTGCAGCGGGTAGTTCCACGGCGTGATGGCGGCGACGACGCCGACCGGCTCGCGCACCACCAGCGAATTGCCGACCTTCTGCTCCCACTGGAACTCGCGCACCAGTCTCGCGTAGTTGGCGAAGTTCGCGATCGGCAGCCCGGCCTGGATGCGCCCGGCGAGCTTGAGCGGCATGCCCACTTCCTGCGCAATAGTTTTGGCGAGCTCATCGGCGCGCGCTTTCAGGCCATCGGAAATTTTTTGCAGAAATTCGGCGCGCGCGGCGGCGGCAGTGCCGGCCCAGGTTTCGAACGCGGCGCGCGCCGCGCGCACGGCGGCATCGACATCCTTCTCGCCGCCGGCGGGAATGCGCCCCATCACCTCGCCGTTGCCGGCGTTGTGCACGTCGATTAGTTCACGGCCCGAGGCTGCAATCCATTGGCCGCCGATGAACAGTTTGTCTTTCAGCAACATGGAATGTCTCCAGGAAGGGCGAATATTTTATCCGGCTATACTTGCGCGCGATGTCACGCAAGGCGAGAGCAGTCCTTTGCCGCGAGCACAATAAGCCGGTACGGGTCGAGGAAATCAGCGTCGACGGTCCCAAGCGCGGCGAGGTGCTGGTGCGCCTGGGCGCCTGCGGCGTGTGCCATTCCGACCTTTCGGCGATCACCGGCACGATCGCGCTGCCGCTGCCGCTGGTGCTCGGCCACGAGGGCGCCGGCGTGGTCGAGGAGGTGGGCGAGGGCGTGAGCGAGTTCGGCCGCGGCGACCATGTCATCTTTTCCTTCATCTACATGTGCGGCAAGTGCCGCTTCTGCGTCTCGGGGCGCCCGGTGCTGTGCCTCGAGCAGGGAAGAGCGCTCACCACGCCGCTCGAGGGCACGCCGCGCGTGCGCGACGCGAAGGGCGAGGCGCTCAACATCTTCTCGGGCTGCGGCGCGATGGCCGAGTACGCGACCGTCTCGGCCGAAAACCTGATCAAGGTGGATGCAAAGATCCCATTCGAGTGCGCGGCGCTTGTCGGCTGCGGCGTGACGACCGGCGTCGGGGCGGTCTTCAACACCGCCAAAGTGCAACCCGGGTCCAGCGTCGCCGTGTTCGGCTGCGGCGGCGTCGGGCTCTCGGCGATCCAGGGCGCGCGCATCGCCGGCGCGGAGCGCATCATCGCCATCGACACGCTGGAGGCGAAGCTCGTCATGGCGAGGCAGTTCGGCGCCACGGACGTCCTGCTCGCCAAGCCTGGTGAAGATCCGGTCAAGGCGCTGAAAAAAATGACCGGCGGCGGTCCCGACTACGCCTTCGAGTGCGTCGGCTCGGGCGAGCTCGCCGCGGCCGCCTACCGCGCGATCCGCCGCGGCGGCCTCGCCGTGGTGGTCGGCGTGGCGAAGCCGACCGATTCGACCTCGGTGCGCACTATGACGCTGCCCTTCGAGGAGAAGACGCTCACCGGCAGCTACTTCGGCTCCTGCGTGCCGCGCGTCGACTTCCCGCGCATGCTGGCGCTGTACCTGAAGGGCGAACTCAAGCTCGAGGAGCTCATTACGCGACGCTACAAGGTAGCGGAGGCGCCGCAGGCCTTTGCCGATCTCGAATCGGGCCGCAACGCGCGCGGCGTCATAGTCTTTTGATGCGTGTTTTCTAAATGACCGCGCGCATCCTGGTCGTCGACGACCAGCGCTCCAACGTCGAGATGATGGCGGGCGTGCTGAAGGCGCGCGGCTATTCGGTGTACACCGCGCTCGACGGCCAGCAGGCCCTAGAGCAGGTGCGCGAGATCCATCCCGATCTAGTGGTGTCCGACATCCTGATGCCGAGGGTCGACGGCTACGATCTTTGCCGGCGGCTGCGCGCCGCGCCCGAGACCGCGCTCCTGCCGCTGATCCTGGTGACGTCGCTCGACGCGCAGGGCGAGCGCATCAAGGGACTGGAAGCCGGCGCCGACGATTTCCTGTCGAAGCCCATCAACTGGGAGGAGCTCTTCGCGCGCGTGCGCTCGCTCCTGCGGGTGAAGGCGCTGCAGGACGAGCTGAAGGACGTCAATGCCAAGCTCGCCGAGCGCGTGCGCGACCAGGTGTCGCAGCTCGAGCGTCTGTCGCGCCTCAAGCGCTTTTTCTCCAAGCCGGTCGCCGAGGCGATCGTCGCGGGCGGCGAGGAGCTGCTCGAGCCGCACCGGCGCGAGATCACGGCGGTATTTCTCGACCTGCGCGGCTTCACCTCCTTCACCGACCGCGCCGACCCGGACGAGGTGATGGATCTGCTGCGCGCGTATCACGCGACGCTGGGACGCACCGTCGATGAGTACGAAGGCACGCTCGAGCACTTCGCGGGCGACGGCGTCATGATTTTTTTCAGCGATCCTCTGCCGGTCGACCGCCCGGCCGAGCGCGCGGTGCGCATGGCGCTCGCGCTGCAGGAGGCGTTCACGCCGATCTCGGAAGCCTGGGCGAAGCTCGGCCACGACGTCGGCCTGGGCATCGGCATCGCGCAGGGCGAGGCGACGCTCGGCGTGATCGGCTTCGAGCAGCGCTGGGAATACGCCGCGATCGGCAACGTGCCGAACCTTGCCGCGCGCCTGTGCGGCGCGGCGCGCGCCGGCGAGATCATCCTCGATGCGCAGACCGAGACGGCCATCGCGCAGATCGTGGACACCGACCCGGTCGGCCCCCTTACGCTGCGCGGCTTCGCGCAGCCGGTGGCCGCGTTCCGGCTCAAAGCGGTCCGCGGTGCGTCTCTCTAGGGGTCCTGTCGACCCACTCGCCGATGCGGGCGCCAGCGGCGTAGATGGCGAGGGCGGCGAGCCCCAGCGCGAGGATGAGCACGAGCGCGGCCCGGGCGAGGATCACCAGCGCGTCGGCCACGGTGTTCACGAGCCATCCCCTAAGCGGCTTCGCCGCGCCTCGTTACGACGCCAGCCCGGCGATGGTGGTACACAAGAGAGCGAGCAGCACCAGAGAAGCTACCTGCTCGAAACTTTGCGGCGTCTCCTCGGCGGCCGGCGCGGCCGCCACCGCAGGAGCTCCGTCCGCTCGAAGCCATTCCCTAAAGCAGAGCCATCCGCCCCACATCACGAATCCCCCGAGCGCGAGCTGCACGAGGACGACGAGTGCCTTCAGCACGAGTTCCATGAGCCGACTCCTGATGGCGTTGGCCGGCGAGGTTGAGAAGCAAGAGTTCCAGCACGCCCACGCGGCGCACCAGCTCCTCGACCGCGACCAGGCGGCCGGGCTCTTCGCCCAGCTCGCGATGCACGGCAGATAAGGAAGAAAGGACCGCGGCGAGCTGACGCGCCACGCCGTACGCGTCCTCGACGGGTGCCGCGAGGAGGAGTTCGTGGCACTCGCGAGGATCGCGGATGCGGCGGAGCAGATCTTCGATGCGGTCCATGGCGCTAACGCTACACGCCACGGGCGGTGCTCCCAAGTAACTGGTGCGCCGCCCGGCTGTGACTAATTCACCCCGATTTTTACTACCAGCGCGGCGGCGGCTTGCGCATGATCACCAGGCGCCCGTTCTCCTTGCCGACGTAGCCGCCGGCGGTGAGATCGGAAAAGATGCGGCTGATCATCTCGCGCGAGGCGCCGACGCGCGAGGCGATGTCCTTGTGCGTGAGCGCCTCCTCGACCACCAGGCGGCCGTCGCGCTCCTCGGCGAGCTCGAGCAGCAGCCGCGCGACGCGGCCGTAGACGTCCATCAGCGCGAGACTGCGCACGTTCTCGGTGAGATCGCGCACCCGGCTCGCGAGCTTGCGCACCATGTGCAGCGCGAACTGCGGCTCCTTCTCCACCAGCGTCAAGAGCTCGCCGCGCTTCACCACGGCGCAGCGGCAATCCTCCGCCGCCATCACCGAAGCCGAGCGCGGCCCGCCGTCGAGCGTCACTTCGCCGAAGTACTCGCCCGTGCCGATGAGGTTGAGCTGCACCTCGCGGCCCTGCGCGTTGGAGACATAGACCCGCGCGCGTCCGGCGAGCATCACATAGAGCGAATCGGTCTCGTCGCCCTCGTTGACGATGATGGCGTTCTTCGGAAACGTGCGCACCGTCGCCACCTTGGCGATCGCCTCCAGCAGCGGCGGCGACAGCACCTCGGCGGAGCGGTCTTTCATGGGCGGACATTTTGCACGCGCTTGTCAACCGGAGGTGAATTTGTCACTCGCCGCCGCCGCCGTAGTTCGCTGACCGAAACGCGCGCGGTCCGTAGCCTAGCGGCCCATAAGGGATAGGAGGGCACCATGAATAAAGCCGACTTCTGCCTGCCGCCACTCTCCGGGATCACGGAGCACCTGCTGTTCGTGGCCTTGCTCCTCCCCACGTTCATCCTCCTCGCGGCCGTCGCGGTCTCGCTCGCGCAGCCGGATCCCGCAGTCGCTGTCCAGCCGCTCGGACAGACAGTGGCGGCCTGCGAGCCCTGCGCCTCCTACGACAACGGCGACCAGGGCCCCTAGCCGGCAGGTGAAGTTTTCCGGGCCTGAGCCCATACTCGGTCCGGAGGGGGGTCATGGCGGTCAGCAGGCGGCGGTTGCTGGTGCTTGGTGCTCTGCTCACCGGAGCGCCGCTTGCCGCTTGGCCGCAAGCCGATTCCCGCCCGCGGCGCATCGGCTTCTTCTATTTTGGATCGCGGCAGTCGGCGACCGAGACTGGCCGGTACGCCGCTTTCCTGCAGGGGATGCGCGAGGCTGGCTATGGCGAGGGCAAGCAGTTCGTCGTCGAAGCGCGCTTCGCCGACGGCGATGGCGGGCGCTATGCGGCGATGGCCGCGGAGCTCTTGCGCTCGAAAGTCGACGTGATCGTGTCGACGTCGACCTCGATGCATCGCGTCATGCAGCAGGCCACGAGTACCGTGCCGATCGTCATCACGGTGTCGCCCGATCCGGTGAAAGAAGGCCTGGCCGCGAGCCTCTCGCACCCCGGCGGAAACATCACCGGGATGGCGAGCAGCAACGCCGAGCTTAGCCGCAAGTATCTCGAGATGCTATTGGACGCGCTGCCGTCGCTTTCACGCATTTACGTCTTGTTCACGACGACAAACCGGACGCACGCGGACCAGTTGAAGAATGTCCGCGCGGCTGCGGCAAAGGCCGGCGTCACGGTTCAGGCGCTGGATGTGCCGAAGGAACGGGACATCGACGGCGCATTTGCCGACATCGCGCGCGCCCGACCGGATGCGGCGCTCATCCTCGCCGACTCAGTCTTCATACAGCATACCCATAAGCTCGCGGCGCTCGCGCTCAAGCAGCGACTGCCGACCATGTACGGCATCAGCGAGTTTCCGGAAGCCGGTGGCCTGATGAGCTACGGTCCCGACATCCGCGATAACTACCGCCGTGCGGCGCGCTACGTTGTCCAGATCCTGAAGGGCGCCAAACCCGCCGACCTGCCGATCGAGCAGCCGAGCAAGTTCGAGCTGGTCATCAACCTGAAGACCGCCAAGGCGATCGGCGTCGAGATTCCCAAATCGATGCTGTTCCGCGCCGACCGGGTGATCGAATGAAGCGCCGCGCTTTCCTCGTGCTTGCCGCGGGTGCGCTCGCGCCCGGCGTTGTTTACGCGCAAGGCACTAGACGTGACTTCAAGTTGGGCATCTTGACGCTCGCCCCGTTTCCGCCGCTGATCGACCCATTTCTTGCTGCCTTGAACGACCGAGGCTGGACAGCGGGCCGCAATCTGAGCGTCGAGAGCCGCGTAACGGCAC
This sequence comes from Betaproteobacteria bacterium, assembly GCA_005888925.1. Classification (GTDB taxonomy): domain Bacteria; phylum Pseudomonadota; class Gammaproteobacteria; order Burkholderiales; family SG8-39; genus SCGC-AG-212-J23. The sequence continues at coordinate 9,818 of VBCP01000346.1, forward strand.
CGCAGCAGGCAAGAGCCGCCGAGATGGCCAAGGAGCTGATCGCCAAAGGCGCCGACGTCCTCGCGACGGTCGGCACCGCGAATGCCGTGGCTGCGCGCCAAGCGAGCAGCACGGTGCCGATCGTGATGCTGGCGAGCGGCTACCCGGTCGAATCCGGTCTTGCCGCGAGCCTGGCCCGGCCTGGAGGTAACGTTACGGGCTTGACGGTGTATGCGGGCACCGAGGTCTTCGGGAAAAACGTCGCCCTCGCGAAGGAACTGGTGCCGGCATTGCAGGAGCTGGGCGTGTTCTGGGCGTATGCGCCGCCCGCGTTTCCCGAGATAGAAACCGAGATCGGCCTGAAGGAAATGCGGCAGGCAGCGGAGACTTTGAAGATTCGGTTGCGCGTATGGATCAACCGCAGCGAGCGCGAGTTGGATGCGAGCCTGGCCGAAGCCACCAAGAGTCCGATCCAGGCGCTGTTCATGACCGCCGGCGGCCCGCAGTCCGATCCGCAGGGCATAGCAAGAGTCGCTGAATTCTGCGAAAGGCGCCGGCTGCCCGCGGTCGCCGATGTGGCGAGCATCATCTTCCTGACCGCAG
>VBCP01000347.1:0-1527 GCA_005888925.1 Betaproteobacteria bacterium
CCAAAGGCTTCAGCCGCCAGCACATCGCGACGAACGAGTCGCAACCGGCGGACAGCCTCGTCGGCCAATCGCTGGGCGTGCCGCCGAAGCCGACGCAGATCTTTGGCACGCCGTCCGAGTCTTACGGGTTCGAGAACAAGCTGCTCGGCTGGGAGACCGTCCCGCAGTTCGTCGACCACTGCTCGCCGCTACGTACCTCGCACTTCCGCGACCCGGTGGGCCCCGAGATCCACTTCGGCTCGGAGCAGTTCATCGATGAGCTGGCACGCGCTGCGGGCGAAGACCCGGTCGCGTTCCGTCTCAAATACCTCACGAACCCGCGCCATGCGGCGGTCGTCAAGACGGTGGCGGAGAAATCGGGCTGGGCGTCGCTCGGGAAAGGCAAAGGCATCGCCTTCGCCGATCGCAATGGCACAGCGGTCGCGGTCGTCGCGCAAGTCGACGTCGACCGTGCCACGGGACGAGTCTGGGCGCGCAAGTTCTGGATCGCGCACGACTGCGGGCTGATCATCAACCCGCTGACGCTCAAGCAGACGATCGAGGGCAACGCGGTGCAGGTCCTTTCGCGCACGCTCTTCGAGGAGGTGCGCTTCGACCGCGACTCGGTGAAGAGCGTCGACTGGGCGAGCTATCCGATCCTCGAGATGCCGGATGCGCCGGAATCGATCGACGTCACGCTGATCGACCGTCCGGAGGTTGCGTCCTCCGGCGCTGGCGAGCCGACGATCCGCGTGATTCCGGCGGCGGTCGCGAATGCGTTCTTCGACGCCACTGGAGTACGGCTGCGCCGCGTGCCGCTCAGCCCGGAGCGGGTGAAGGCCGCGCTGTCGAAGGCTTAGCGCCGCGCGTAGTCATCGCCGGCGGTGGCCCCGCCGGCATGATGCTCGGGCTGCTCCTCGCCCGCGCCGGCGTCGGCGTGCAGGTGCTCGAGAAGCACGCCGACTTCCTGCGCGACTTCCGCGGCGACACGATCCATCCGTCAACGCTGGAGGTGATGCACGAGCTCGGCCTCGCCGAAGGGCTGCTGCGTCTGCCGCACCAGAAAATCCCGCGCTTTTCGGCGCGCATCGCCGACCGCGACGTCACCATCGCCGATCTTTCGCGCCTGCCGGTGCGCTCGCGTTTCATCGCCATGATGCCGCAGTGGGACTTCCTCGATTTCCTCGCCGGCGAGGCGAAGCGCTACCCGAGCTTTCGCTTGCGCATGAACGCTGAAGTCACGGGCCTCGCTGAGCGCGGGCAGCGCATCGTCGGCGTGCGCCTGCAGGATGAAGAACTGCAGGCGGATCTCGTCATTGGCGCCGATGGCCGGCATTCCACCGTGCGCACCGCGGCCCGCCTGCCGGCGGAGGAATTTGGCGTGCCTATGGATGTGCTCTGGTTCCGCCTGTCGCGGCGCGCTGCGGACCCGGAGCAGACGATGGGACTCTTCGGCGCCGGCCGAATCCTGATCCTTCTCAACCGCGGCGACTACTGGCAGTGCGGCTACGTCATCGGCAAAGGCGCCAACGAAGAGGTGCGCCGGCG
>VBCP01000347.1:1740-2497 GCA_005888925.1 Betaproteobacteria bacterium
GGCGAACATCCTCACCGAGCCGCTGCGCAGCGGCACGCTGTCGGTCGACGACTTAAAGGCGGTGCAGAAGCGCCGCGACTGGCCGACGCGTGTCACCCAGCGGCTGCAGCTCGCGATCCAAAAACAGCTCATCGCACGCGCGCTATCGGCCGAGGAGAGCTTCACGCCGCCACTCTTCGTGCGCCTATTGACCGCGTTTCCGCCGCTCGCGCGCATCCCCGCGCGCCTGATCGGGCTCGGCGTGCGGCCCGAGCACGTCAGAATGAGCGCGGCAGCTCCAGCACGTGCTCCGCAAGGTACGAAAGGATGAGATTGGTCGAGATCGGCGCTACGAGATAGAGCCGGTTCTCGCGGAACTTGCGCTCGACGTCGTACTCGGCGGCGAAGCCGAAGCCGCCGTAGGTCTGCAGGCACATGTTCGCCGCTTCCCATGACGCCTTGGCGGCGAGGTGCTTCGCCATGTTGGCCTCGGCGCCACAATTTACTTTTTGGTCAAACAAGGCAGCGGCCTTGTAGCGCATCAGGTTCGCCGCTTCGATCTCCATGTAGCTCTCGGCGATGGGGAACTGGATGCCCTGGTTCTGGCCGATCGGGCGGTCGAATACCACGCGCTCGGTCGCATACTTGGTCGCCTTCTCGATGAACCAGTAGCCATCGCCAATGCATTCGGCGGCGATCAGGATGCGCTCGGCATTCAGTCCGTCGAGGATGTAGCGGAAGCCTTTGCCTTCCTCGCCGATCAGGTTCTCCGCCGGGA
>VBCP01000046.1 GCA_005888925.1 Betaproteobacteria bacterium
CCGGGCGTTTCGCTCAGGTAACGATCAGCCGGCTCCTGCAGCATGGTTCGTCCCCATGCTCGGATTCTTTAGCAGAAGGGGAGGGGAGTTCAAGGTTTGCGCGGCACCGGACATAAGGCCTGCCGGCGGGCGTGCTAGACGGAAAAGCGAAATTGCGCCGGAGCGCGCGCCGCGATGACCGACGGGCGGCCGAGCAGCCGTTCGCTCCAGTCCTGCGCCTTGGGGTGCGGTTGCCAGAGCCGGGAAAAACCCAGGTGCTCGAGCCGCTCGGCGAACGGAGCGATCGCCACGTCGGCGAGCCCGAACTGCGCGCCGGTCAGCCATTCGGCATCGAGCGCCTGTTCGATGCGTGCCACCGCGGCGGCGAAGACCCTCGTGGCCTCCTCCACGTTTTCGGGCAGGCGCCCGAGGTAATCGCGCGCCCGTGCCGGATCCGGATGCGAGGCGAGCTTGCGCTCCAGCTCCTCGCGGGGCAGCGCGGCGAGCAAGGGCCGGTAGAGCAGCTCGAAGCTCACGGCGCGCAGCGCCGGATGCAGCACGGCATCGAAATAATTGAGCCAGGCGAGCGCCCGCGCCCGCCCGTACGCATCGGGCGGCAAGAGCGGCGGCTGCGGAAACTGCTCGTCCAGGTACTGGCAGATGATCGACGACTCCAGGATCGTCCTGCCGTCGTGCACCAGGGTCGGCACGACGCCGTTGGGGTTGAGGCGGAGGTATTCGGGGCGCAGGTGCTCGAACTTGAGCAGCGCGACGTGCCGGCCGGTCCAGGCGAGCTCTTTTTCGGCGAGCACCACGCGCACCTTGAACGAATGCACGGAATTCCACTCGTGCCAGAGCTCGAGCACGGCTAGGGCGCCGAAGCGTCTCCGCGTCGGCGCGTCATGAAGAGCTCCGCCGGCAGCTCGGTGCCGAGCTTGCGCTCGCGCGCCACCTCGAGCACGCGCTTGCACACCGAGGCGAACTGGTTCCCCATGCCGCCGTTATTGTTGTGATAGGTGATCTGGGTCCTGTCGGTGCGTCCCGCGATCTTGCCGCTGCACAGCTCGCCGATCTCATGGATCGCGTCCCACGCGATGGTGCCTTTGCGGATCGGCTCCATCAGCTCGGCCTGGTCGTCGATCTCGAGCTGCTCCTTGAGATTCACCACGATGACGTCGGCGCGCCGCGCGCATTCGTCGTCGAGCTCGCGCTGCGGGTAGAACCGGGTCGAGGACTTCATGCCGATGACATGGCACCCCGGCGCGAGCCATTCGCCGAGGAGGATCGAGTCGGTGGCGTTGGTCGCCGCGAGCGCGATGTCCGCGCCGCGGATCGCCGCCTCTGCGCTTGCCACGGCCTGTGCCTCAAGATGGAAGCGTTTGCCCATGGTGTCGGCAAAGCTGGCGCGGTGCGCCGCCGAAGGTGAATAGACCTTGAGGGCGCGCAAACCCGGCCGCACGCTGACCAGCGCTTCCACCTGCGCCGCAGCCTGTTTGCCCGAGCCGAGCACGCCCAGCACTTCGGCATCCTCGCGCGCCAGACGCTTTGCCACCACTGCCGTGGTCGCTCCCACGCGCAGGCCCGATACCGCGTGATCGTGCACGATGCCGATCAGCTCGTTGGTCGCGATGTCCCAGACCAGCACGAAGCCGGAGAAGTCGCCGCGGAATTCGAGCCGCTCGCGAGCGTCCTTGAGCGGCTTCGCCATGTGCGCGACGTCGACGCGCACGGCGATCACGCCGTGGCACGGGACCGCGCCGGCGATCAGGTTGAGCATCGACCAGCGCGGCTCGCCCTCGCGCTCGAGCGGGGTATGGAGCCGCCGGCGCGCCAGGACCTGCGTCCTGCCATCGGCAAATGATTCCTCTATCAGCGCGATGGCCTCGGCCATCGTCACCAGACCGGAGGCCTGCTCCGTGTTCAGGGCGAGCGGCATCAGTCGATGCGGATTCCGGCTTCTTTGGCGAGCCTGCCCCAGCGCGCGAACTCGGCGCTCACGTAGGCCGAAAACTCGTCGGGCGAGCTGCCGAGCGGCTCGGCGCCCAGATCGATCAGCCGCTTGCGCACTTCGGGCGCGCTGAGGGCGGCGCGCGTCTCGCTGCTCAGGCGCTCGACGATCGGGCGCGGCGTGCCGGCGGGCGCGAAGAGGCCGAACCACGCCACCACGTCGAACCCGGCGAGGCCCGACTCGGCGACCGTCGGCAGCTCGGGCGCGGCGGCGATGCGCTTCGCGCTCGATACGGCGAGCGCGCGCAGCTGGCCGCTGCGCACCCGCGGCAGGATGCCGATGGTGGTGCTGAACATGAACGGCACCTGGCCGCCGAGGATCCCCTGCTGCGCCTCGCCGCCGCCCTTGAACGGCACCGGCGTGATCTCCACCCCCGCCATGCGGCGGAAAATCTCCAGCGAAAGGTGCGGCGTGGTGCCGATGCCCGCGTGCCCGGCCGGCGTTCCCGGCTTGCTCTTCAGGAGCGCGACCAGCTCCGCCACGCTGGTCGCCGGGATCGACGGATGCACCACCAGCACGTCGGGCGCCGCGGCGACACTCGACACCGGCGTGAAATCCTCGAGCCGGTAGCCGACGCTTCCCATGATGTGCGGGTTGAGGGTGTTGGCGATCGAGCCCAGCAGCAGCGTGTAGCCGTCGGGCGCGGCCTGGGCCACCATCGGGCGCGCTTCCCGGCGTCGAAGGTGCGACCAGCGTAATGGGCTTCGCCGGGTAGGACTGCGCACCGGCCGTGCCGCACGCGGCCAGCAGCAGCAGGAAAGCCGCGCGCCTCAGACCCAGACCTGCAGCACGTAGTCGTAGGCCGCCTGCGCGTTGGTCATGTCGACGCGCTGCAGCTTGATCCTGAATCCGTCCTTGGTCTTTTTCAGCTGGTGCACGTAGGAGCCGGCGAAGTGCCGCACGTCGTCGCGGCGCAGCTCCATCATGTGGAAGCGGCTTCTCACGACCAAATCCCCACCCGGGGACTGCTTGTCGACCACGACGTTGGACACGACATGGTTGGTGCCCCACAGCGGCCGCTGCGACCAGGCGTCCGGGTGCAGCACGCGGTTCACTTGTCCTCGGCGAAGATCGCCGGCTGGCCGTCCCAGGTCTTGTACGAGGCGTCCGGCGGCATCCAGTAGATGCCGTCGTCGGCGAAGAGGTCGATCCAGTGCTGCCACTTCTTGGAATCGAGCAGCTCCGATTGCCGGTAGAGAAACTGTTCCGCGGCGTGCTGGACGGAATGCCCATTGGCCTTCTTCACTGGGATTTTTTTAGCCACGCATGTACTCCGCCCAGGCCTTCATCTGCCCCCGCATCGGTGCTTCCGAGGTGCCGCAGTTGGGCGCCGTCTCCACCGCGCCGTTCTTCTCGAGGTCGCGGCCGTAATGGCGCCCGAAGCTCACCCAGTCGCCGCCGTCGCTCGATCCAGAAGTTCTCCAGGTCGTCGGCGTTGATCAGCGTCGCGGGCGAGTTCACCAGGTTGTAATAGGCGAGCGAGCGCCGGTAGATCGGCTCGGGCGCGCCCTTCAGCCGGAAGTGCCAGATCTCGGTGAGCGTTCGATCGACGCCCAGCGGGCGCACCGCGCGCAGCTGCTGCAGCGGCGACTGCACCGAGAGGCCGGGATAGATCAGCACGTGGTGGATGTTGACCCCGACGATCTCCTCGAAGCGCTTCTTGCCGTAGGCCTTGATCATGATCTTGTCGTAGGCGAGCGTGTCCGGGTCGGTGGGGCGAAGGCCCATGTAGCCCGTGAGGACGCAATGTCCCTGCGGGTAGTTGATGGTCTGGAAGTTGTCCCACTTGTCGATGGTGACCGTGGCGAACGCCGAAAGCATGTGATAGCTCAGCGGTGCATGGCCCGTCTTTTTTTCAATGGCTTTCTCGACATTATGAGCAGCGCGCCCGGTCGACTGGTGCACCACCGAGGGATGCAGCGCGTCGAGCTGGTTCTCGAGGAAGATCTTCCAGTTGGAATGCTGGATGACGCGGAAGCAGTTCGGCACCACCACCACCTCGCCCTCGGGCGCGCGATCGCACATGTCGTCGAACGCGACGCGCGAGGCGCCGAGGAACTCCTGCAGCGTGGGGCCATCCTTCGCCAGGCTGGCGAACACGAAGCCGCGGTAGTTCTCGACGCGCGCCGCGCGCTTCATGCTGCAGTCGGGGTTGTCCTTGCCGTAGCGCGTGCCGGCGTAGCCCGACTCCATCATCGGGATCGAGCGCAGCTTTCCGTCGTGCTTGAAGGTCCAGGCGTGGTAGGAGCAGCGGAA
>VBCP01000348.1 GCA_005888925.1 Betaproteobacteria bacterium
CTCGAGGACCCGGCGCTCTTCAACCAGTTCTTGGAAGATTTTCTGCGCCAGGTCGACGCCGGCCGCTGGGCGCCGCGCGACAAGCGTGCGACGGTGCCTTCGATCCACGGTCCCGCGGGTAGACCTTGAGCCTTCTGGTCGAGAAGCGCGGCGCGGTCGGCTGGCTGGTGTTCAACCAGCCGGCGAAGAAGAACGCCATCAACGACGCCATGTGGCGCGACATTCCGGCAGCGATGGCGCAATTCGACCGCGACGACGAAGTGCGCTGCGTCGCGTTTCGCGGTGCCGGGACTGAGGCGTTCGCCGCCGGCGCCGATATCTCCGAGTTTGAAAAAAAACGATCGGAGCGCGGCGCGGTCGCCGAGTACGACGATCTTCTCGACCGCGTGCTGCACTCCATCCAGGGGTCGCCGAAGCCGACGCTCGCGATGATTTACGGCTACTGTCTCGGCGGCGGCGTCGAGATCGCGCTCGCCTGCGACCTGCGCTACTGCGGCGCGTCGGCGCAATTCGGCATCCCGGCGGCGAAGCTCGGCCTCGCCTACAACATCGAGGGCCACAAGCGCCTGCTGGAAACCGTGGGTCACGCCCGCGCGCGCGAGATCATGTTCCTCGGGCGGCGCTACAACGCCGACGAGGCTTTCGCCATGGGGCTCGTGCAGCGCGTGCTGCCCGACGCGGAGCTCGAGCCGTACGTCGACGATGTGATCAATACGCTCTGCGAGAACGCGCCGCTTTCGATCGCCAACACCAAGACCATTCTGGAAGAGTTCGTGAAGTCTTCGGGAACTGCGGATGCAGCGCGCATGCGCGCCGCGATCGAGCGCTGCGCAAAGAGCGCCGACTATATCGAGGGCCGGCGCGCCTTCATGGAGAAGCGTAAACCGCGGTTTACCGGCAAATGAAGATCAAGCACCTCCGCCTGCGTCCCGTGGCGGCGCCGATGAAGCGCCCGCTGACCACCAGCACCGGCGCGGTGACCGTCGCCGCGCTGCTGCTGATCGATCTCGAGACCGACGCCGGCGTGGTCGGCCGCTCGTATCTCTTCGCGCTCGGCAAACACAACCTGCCGCCGATCGCCAAGCTGGTCGAGGCGATGAGCGACATGATCAAGGGCGACGAGGTGGCGCCGCTGGAGCTCGAGCGCAAGCTGCGCGCGCGGTATGCGCTGCTCGGCGTGCACAACATCGTGCTCTTCGCCATGGCCGGTGCGGTGCCGCGGCCGATCCCGGCGTACAACTCCAAGGGGCTGGGCATCATGCCGCTTGCGCCCCTCGCGAAGGAGGCGGACGAGCTCGTCGCGGAAGGTTTCCGGGCGGTGAAGCTGCGCATGGGCCGTGCCGAGGCGCGCGACGATCTGGAAGCGCTGCGCGCGGTGAAGCAGGCGATCGGGCCCGACATCGTGCTGATGGTCGATTTCAACCAGGCGCTGACTGTGGCGGAGGCCATCCGGCGCGGTCGCCTGATCGACGACGAGGGTGGCGTCTACTGGATCGAAGAGCCGATCCGCGCCGATGATTTCGCCGGCGCGGCGCGCGTGGCGCGCGAGGTCGCGACGCCGATCCAGCTCGGCGAGAACTTCATGGGCCCGGAGCAGATGGCGCAGGCGCTCGCCGCCGGCGCCTGCGACTACGTGATGCCGGATGCGCAGCGCATCGGCGGCGTGAGCGGCTGGCTGCGCGCCGCCGCGCTCGCGCAGGGCGCGGGCGCCGAAATGTCGAGCCATCTCTTCCCGGAGGTGAGCTGCCATCTGCTCGCCGCCACGCCCACGTGCCATTGGCTCGAGTTCGTCGACTGGGCGAACCCGGTGCTCGAGCAGCCCGCCGAGCTGAAAGACGGCCACGTCATGATCCCGTCGCAGCCGGGCAGCGGCATCGCCTGGGACGAGAAGGCCGTAGCGCGCTACGCCCTGTGATGTTCGACCGGCACTTCGCGCACTGGCCGCCGGGCGTGCCGCGCACGCTGGAGGTGCCGCGCGAGAGCGTCTACATGAATCTCGCGGCGCGGGCGGCAGAGCATCCCGACCGCGTCGCAGTCGACTATTACGGCACGCGCATCACCTATGCCGAGCTGAAGCGCGACGCGGATGCTCTCGCCGGTTTTCTGCAGCGGCGCTGCGGCGTCGCCAGGGGCGACCGGGTGCTCCTCTACCTGCAGAACAGCCCGCAGTTCATCATCGCCTACTACGCGATCCTGCGCGCCGCCGCAGTCGTCGTGCCGGTGAACCCGATGAACCGCACCGAGGAGCTGCGCCACTACGTCGAGGACGCGCAGGCCAGCGTCGCGATCGTCGGCCAGGAACTCTACGACCGCATCTCTGCCTTGGGCGTAGCGCACGTCATCGTCGCGAC
>VBCP01000349.1 GCA_005888925.1 Betaproteobacteria bacterium
TACATCGCCGAAGGCGCGCGCCGCGGCGAGCACAGCCTGTTCCTGTCGCTCGACGAGCAGGTGCCGCAATTGATGCGCAATGCGGCGAGCATCGGGATCGATCTGCAGCCGGCGATCGACCGCGGCATGGTGCGCCTGTACTACGACGCGCCGCAGGAGATCGAGGTCGATCACCATTTTCACAAGATCGAACGGATCGTCGAGGAATTCAAGCCCAAGCGCGTGGTGATCGACAGCCTGTCCACCTACGGCTCCAGCCTGGGCACGCAGGGCCGCGTGTTCCGCGACTTCTTCCATGCGCTGGTCGCGCTGATGAAGGAGCACCAAGTCGCAGCCGTCTACAACCACGAGAATCCCGAGATGCTCGGCATGTCCTCGATGATGGGCGAGTTCGCCATGAGCTCGCTGGTCGACAACATCCTTCTCATGAACTTCATCGAGCTCGGCGACACCTTCCGGCTCGGGCTGACGGTCGCGAAGATGCGCTCGAACCCCGTGGAGCGGATCACCCACGAGTGCCAGGTCGTGGATGGCGAGGGCATGCGCGTGCTGCCGCGGCAACTGCCGGCCGCGGTGGGCAGGACGTCGTTCTCCGGCTATTACGGCCTCATCTCGCGCGCGCCCGAGCGCCGTCCGCCGAATCCGGCATTGCCGCCGGAAGAGGAAGAGTAGGCAGCCGCGTGCACAGACTGTTCACCTCGGACCTCTGGAGAACGGCCCTGGACAAGTACGCCGAGGCGAGCGGGCTGACGGTGGAGCTCTTCGGCGTCAACGCGCAGGTGGTCCTGGCGAGCGTACACGCCACAGCTGCCTGAGTCAGACCAGCGCCCGGCCGGCAGTGGCCGTCGCCGAATCGCACGGCTTGACGGTGGTCGGAACTTCGCTGGTGCTCGAAGGCGAGATCGTGGGCGCCGCGGTCGCCGGGTACGCGCTCGCCGGATTCTCCAACGTGCCCGGGGTGCAGCGCTGGGCTGAATCGGCCGGGGTGCCGTTCGACCGGCTGTGGCACGTCGTACGCCGGCAGCCGCCGGTACCCGAGCGGCGCCTGATGCTGCATGGGGAGCTGCTTCAGGTGCTGGGCGACGCGCTGCTGCGCGAGAACTATCGCACGCGGCAATACGAAGACACGGCGCGCAAGCTCCAGGCGGCGGCCCTGGCGAAGGACCACGAGTTCCTGGCGATGGTTTCCCACGAGTTGCGCACGCCTCTCGCGCCGATCCTCGGCTGGGCCAGCATATTGAAGAAAAACGAGAGTCCGGAGCAGGTGCGCCGCGCCGCCGAAGCGATCGAGCGCAATGTCCGGCTCGAGAGCCGGATGGTCGAAGACCTTCTCGACATGAACCGGATCGTGCACGGCACCGTCAGGCTCGATCTCAATGTGCATGAATTGCCCGCGCTGATTCGCGCGGCCGCGGAGGCCCATGCCCCGGATATCGAGAAGAAGGCCATCCGCCTGGAATGGGCCGACGCCGGCGAGCCGCTTCCCGTCGAGGCCGATGCGGGCCGCCTGCAGCAGGTCTTCGGGAACATCATTTCCAATGCCGTGAAGTACACGCCCGCGCAGGGCAGGATCCGGATCACGCTCGGACGCGAAGCCGGCAGCGCGCGGGTCGTCGTCGCGGATACGGGAGCGGGAATCGCGCCCGAGTTCCTGCCATCCGTGTTCGATATTTTCCGGCAGCAGGAGCACGGCATCCGCCGCGAGCACGAGGGCCTCGGGATCGGTCTCGCCCTGGTGAAATGGCTCACCGAGCTTCACAAGGGAACGGTGAGCGTCGTCAGCGCAGGTGTCGGGCGCGGCACCGAAGTGACGGTCCTGCTGCCGCTCGCGGCCGAAACACCCGCTCTGGGGGACGCCGCAGCCGCCGGCGCCGAGGCTGGCACCGCCTCGCTCTCCGGGCTTTCCGTTCTGGTGGTGGAAGACTCCGACGACGCGCGCGAGACGCTGCGCGACCTTCTCAATCTTCTCGGCGCTCAGGCCACGGCCGCCCGCGATGGCCGCGAAGCGCTGGAGATGATGCGCGACGCCGTCCCCGACCTGGTGTTATGCGACCTGCGCATGCCGCGGATGGACGGGTACGAATTCATCCGCGAGCTGCATCATCGGCCTTCAGCCGCTCCGCCGGTGGTCGCCGTATCGGCTTTCGCCAGCGCCGCCGACCGCGCGCGCACGCGAGAGGCCGGCTTCGCGGCGCATATCGCGAAACCGTTTGACGAAACGGACCTCATTGTGGCCGTGGGCGCGGCGCTCGCTCATCGGCACTGACGCTCAGGCGGAGCCGGCTCGTTTTCGAACCGGCTTTCGTCGCGCCGGCGCTGCACGCAGCTTGGCAAGGTAATGAAAGATCTCAGTGTGGTCGGCGTCCCGTTTGAGCTTTTTCTGCGCTTCGCGCCACAGCCTGAGCGTTTCGCGCAGATAGGGCGTCTCGACGCCGAGGTCCTTCGCCAGGCCGGCGGCGATGCCGACATCCTTGGTCATCAGCGCGAGCTTGAAGCCCGACGCGAAGGCGCCCGTCAGGACCTGCAGCGGGATCTTGCGCTCGGTGGTCCAGTTCCGCCCGGTCGACGCGTTGATCGCGTCGAGCATCGGCTGCGGCTCGAGTCCGAAGGCGCGCGCCACCAGCAGCGCCTCGAACCCCGCGAGCGTGCCGGCGGCGCCGAGATAGTTGTTCAGCGCTTTCACTGCGTGGCCCGCGCCAAGCGCCCCGCAGTGGAAGATCTGCGTGCCGAGCTTCTCCAGCACCGGCCGCGCCCGCGCCACGTCGGCGGCATTGCCGCCGACCATGAGGGCGAGCGTTGCGTCCTTCGCCTTGGGCAGCGCGCCGGACACCGGCGCGTCGACCAGCGAGATTTGCTTCGCCGACAGCGCGACGGCCAGCGCGCGCGTGCCCGCGGGATCGGCGGAGCTCATGTCGATGACGAGGGCGCCGGGCTCGAGGGCGGGCAGCGCCTCCAGCACGACCTCGCGCACCGCATCGCCGTCGGGCAGCATCGTGATCAGCACGTCCGCGCCTTCGGCGGCGTGGCGCACCGAGGCGTGCGTGCCGTTGCCGCGCGCGTCGTAGGACTGCACGGCGTAGCCCGCACGCGCGAGGTTGGCGGCCATGGGCACGCCCATGGTCCCCAGGCCGATGAAGGCTATTCTTTCGATGCGAACACCTCTCTCGCGCAGCGGAACGCGGCCACGGCGGCCGGCACGCCCGCGTAGATCGCCGCCTGCATCAGCACTTCCTTGATCTCGTCCTTGGTGACGCCGTTGTTGAGCGCGCCGCGCAGGTGGAGCTTGAGCTCGTGCTCCTTGCCGAGCGCCGTGAGCATGCCGAGATTTAGTACCGAGCGCATCTTGCGCGACAGGCCCGGGCGGTTCCAGATGTCGTTCCAGCAGGTGGTGTGCAGGAACTCGGTGAACTCGCGGTTGAAATCGTCGACGTTGGCCTGCGACTTGTCGACCCAGACCTTGCCCAGCACTTCCGTGCGCGTCTTCAGGCCGTCCTTCTCGCGTTCCTTGATCGGTCTCGAGTCCATCTCGTCTCCTTTGGAAAGGGAGCCACTATACTTTCCCCGATGGAGAAAAGACTCGAAGGTCGC
>VBCP01000344.1 GCA_005888925.1 Betaproteobacteria bacterium
GCGCCGCACGTCATCGTGCTCGACATCGGGCTCCCGGGATTAGATGGCTACGCGGTGGCGCGCCAGCTGCGCGAGCGCGGCGACACCAGCCATGCGCTGCTCATCGCCATGACCGGCTACGGGCAGAAGGACGACCGGCAGCGCGCGGTGGATGCCGGTTTCGACTATCACTTCGTCAAGCCGACCGATCCGCGCCAGATCCACGCCGCGATCGAGCAGGGCCGGCCGGCCGAGCGCGTGGCAGGCCAGACGCAATCGGGCTCGTGAAGGTGCTAGGCGGAGCGGCGCCTTTCGCTGTCCATCGCGCGCCGACCCGGGCCGCGCGGCGGTGCCGCCTGATAGTGTCGTCGGCGCGGTAGCGAGTGACGTCGATCGACCAGCTCGGGATAGCCGAAGACCCAGCCTTCGTCGTCCAGCTTGCGCAGCTTTCGCGGGTCGATCTCGACGAACACGCCCTGTGCATGCACGACGTCCGGATCGAGTTCCACCGCCACGCGGCCCTCGCGCATCACCAGGCCCGACCGGGCGGCGCGTCACGGCTGCAAGTTCTTGAGCGCCGCGAGGAGCTCGTCGATTTCGAAGGGCTTGCGCAGCGTGCACGCCACGCCGAGCTCGCGCGCTACCGATAAATAATCCACACCCGGCCGGCCCGACATGGCGACCACCCGCACGCTCGGAAACTGCTTGCGCACGGTCGAGATGGTCTCGATGCCGTCCATCTCGGGCATGAACAGGTCTGTAAGAACGACATCCACCGGGTGCCCATTGAGGTAACCCAGGGCCTCCTGGCCGTTCCGGGCGGTGAACACCTCGTACTCCTGCGACTCCAGCGCCAGGCGCAGGTAGTCGCGCAGGTCGACGTTGTCCTCGATGACCAGGACCCTCATAGTGGACTGCCGGATGCAAACCCCATTCCGGGTTCCTGTCGGTGAACAACGACAGCGGGCCAATATGACACGACTGTTAAATAAGGGGGCGGCGATATGCCGCCGTTCGGCCACCCCCTACGATGGCAGCGCCTAACAACACACCGGGAGTACGCCAATGGGCGGTTCCATCCTCGTAGTCGAAGACGAAGCAGCGATCCGCGATTTGCTGGCCGCCAACCTGCAGCGCGCGGGATACCGCGTCATGACCGCCGGCGACGTGCCGCAGGCCGAGGCGCTGGTGCGCGAGTCGCGCCCCGACCTCGTGCTGCTCGACTGGGTGCTGCCGGGCATCCCGGGCCTGACCTTCGCGCGGCGCCTGCGCGGCGACCAGCGCACCAAGGATATTTCGATCGTGCTGCTGTCCGCGCGAGCCGAAGAGCAGGACAAGGTCACCGCGCTCGAGAGCGGGGCCGATGATTACGTGACCAAGCCTTTTTCCGCCAGGGAATTATTGGCCAGGATAAAAGCAGTCATGCGCCGTCGCGCGCCGCAGCTCGCCGACGACGTCGTCGAGATCGCCGGCCTGCGCATCGACCCGGCGGCGCACCAGGTGACCGCGGGTGAAAAGCCGATCGACCTTTGGACGACGGAACTGCGCCTGCTCCATTTCTTCATGACGCATCCTGGTCGGGTTTTCTCCCGGGCGCGCCTTTTGGATGAAGTGTGGGGCGAGCACGTGTTCGTGGAAGAGCGCACGGTCGACGTGCACATCCGCCGGCTGCGCCAGGCGCTTGCGCCGACCGGTCACGACAAGCTGATCGAGACGGTGCGGGGAACCGGCTATCGCTTCAAGCCGGACCTGCAGACCGCAAACATCGCGGCCTGATTACTCGACCGTAACCGACTTCGCCAGGTTACGCGGCTTGTCCACGTCGTTCCCTCTGAGCAGGGCGGCGTGATAAGCCAAGAGCTGCAGCGGCACCGTGCTCACGATCGGCGAGAGCAGGCCCGGATCGTCGTGCAGCTGCACGATGTGCACGCCTTCGCCGTTAGTCAAAGCCGTATCCCCGTTCGCGAGGACATAAAGCTCACCGCCTCGCGCGCGCACTTCCTGGAGGTTCGACTTGAGCTTGTCGAGGAGCAGATCCCGCGGCGCGATCGCCACCACCGGCATGTTGCGATCGACAAGCGCGAGCGGGCCGTGCTTCAACTCTCCGGCGGCATAGGCTTCCGCGTGGATATACGAAATCTCCTTGAGCTTCAGCGCTCCTTCCATCGCGATCGGGTAGTGCACGCCCCGGCCGAGGAAGAGCGCGTGCTCGCAGCGCGCGAACTTCGCCGCCCAGGCCGCCATCTCCGGCTCGACGCGCAGCGCGTTCGACAGCCAGGCCGGCAGCCGGCGCAGCGCCTCGAGCAGCTCGACCTCGCGTTGCCTGCTCAGCCGACCTCTCTGCTTGGCGAGCACCAGCGCCAGCACGAAGAGCGAAGCGAGCTGCGCGGTGAATGCCTTGGTGGAGGCGACGCCGATCTCGGGGCCCGCCCGGGTCAGGAACCGCAGGTTGCAGGCTCGAATGAGCGCCGACTCGGGCACGTTGCAGATGGCGAGCGCGTTGGGCTGGCCGAGGGCGCGGGCGTGGTGCAGGGCGGCGATGCTGTCGGCGGTCTCGCCGGACTGCGAGATCACCACGACGAGCGAGCGCTCGTTCGGCACCGACTCGCGGTAGCGGTACTCGGTGCCGCAGGCGAGGATCAGCACCGACTCGGTTTGGGTGAACACCTGCTCGGCCTCGGCGCCGAACACCTGCGGCACGATGCTCGTCGCGTGCGTGATGGTTTCGAGGGTGGCGGCGACCGCCGCCGGCTGCTCGAAGATCTCCTTCTGCATGTAATGGCGGTAGGCGCCGAGCTCGATCGCGTCGGCGGCGAGCTGGCTGACGTGCAGCGGGCGCTCGACCAGGTGGCCGCGCGCATCGACGACGTGCACGCTCTTCAGCGTGACCTGGGCGCAGTCGCCTTCCTCGAGGTAAATCATGCGGCGCGTCACCTGCAGGAGCGCCGCGGTGTCGGAAGCGGCGAAGTTCTCGCCGTCGCCCAGGCCAAGCAGGAGCGGCGCCCCCATGCGCGCCACCACCATGCGCGACGGATCGTCCATCGCGATCACCGCGATCGCGTAGGCGCCGACCAGTTCTTTGGTGGCTGCCCGCACCGCGTCAAACAAGGAAGCATTCTTGAGATACGAATGCACGAGGTGCGCGATCACCTCGGTGTCGGTGTCCGAGCTGAACTCGTAGCCCGCCGCCTGCAGGCGGCTGCGCATCGCGTCATGGTTCTCGATGATGCCGTTGTGCACCACCGAGACGCCGCCCGAGACGTGCGGATGGGCGTTCCTCTCGGAGGGCACGCCGTGCGTCGCCCAGCGCGTGTGGCCGATGCCGATGTTGCCGTGCAGCCCCTGGTCGCTCGCCAGCTTGGCGAGCGTCGCCACGCGGCCGCAGCTGCGCAGGCGCTGCATGCTGCCGTTGATCACCGCCACTCCGGCCGAGTCGTAGCCGCGGTACTCGAGGCGCTTCAGGCCCTCGAGCAGGATCGGCACGACGTTACGGCTGGCTACGGCTCCGACGATTCCACACATAAGGTCTTCCTTCGGACGAAAAGCACGCCGCACACGGCCATGGCGGCCGCGGCATCGGCGATGAAATCGAGGAACTCGGCGCTGCGCGCCGGCATGAAGATCTGGTGCACCTCGTCGAGCGCGCCGAAGGCGATCACCGAGGCGAGCACGGCGAGCGGCGCGCGCCCGGCGGTGCCGCGCCAGAGCAGCGCCGTGATCACGCTGAAGCAGGCGAAATGCGCGACCTTGTCCCAGCCCTGTGGAATGTGGTGCGCGGTGACGAAGAGCAGCGCGAGCATGATGCCACCGCCCGCGATCAGGCAGACGAAGCGGTCAGTAGGCATTCTGCTTCCTCAGCACCACGACCACGGTTTTCAGCACGATCTGCAGGTCGAGCAGCACCGACCAGTTGCGCAGGTACGCGAGGTCGTAATCGATGCGCGCCTTCATCTTCTCGACGGTGTCGGTCTCGCCGCGGTAGCCGTTCACCTGGGCGAGGCCGGTGATGCCCGGGCGCACCTTGTGGCGGATCATGTAGCCGCGGATCAGCTTGCGGTAGAGCTCGTTGTGCGCCACCGCGTGCGGCCGCGGGCCGACCACGCTCATGCGCCCCTGGAGCACGTTGATGAACTGGGGCAGCTCATCGAGCGAGGTCTTGCGCAGGAACGCGCCGAACTTCGTGACGCGGGCATCGTTCTTGGTCGCCTGGCGCACGACGTCGCCGTCCTCGGCGACCGTCATGGTGCGGAACTTGTAGACCACGATCTTGCGGCCGTCGACCCCGTAGCGGCGCTGCTTGAAGAGCACCGGGCCCGGCGAGGAGAGCTTCACGCCGAGGGCGATCGCGGCGAGCAGCGGGGCGATCAGCACCAGGATGACGCTCGCGAGCACGTAATCGCTGATGCGCTTCACCAGACCGTTGAAGCCGTAGAACGGCGTCTCGCAGACCGCCACCACCGGCAGGTCGCCGATGGTGTCGACCCTAGCCTGGATCAGGTCGAACACGAAGATATCGGGAACGAAGTAGATCGACACGGTGCTGTCGCGCAGCTCCTCCAGCACCTTGAGGATGCGCGGCTGCGAGGCCATCGGCAGCGCGATGTAGATGATGTCGATGTTGTTCGCGCGCACGTAATCGCCCAGCCCGCCGATGGTGCCGAGGACGTTTTCGTTGATGCGGTTGGGCGCCCGGTCGTCGAAATAGCCGGCGAAGCGCACCCCGTGCACCGGGTTCGAGCGCAGCCGCGCGGCGAGGCCGCGTCCGAGCTCGTTGGCGCCGGCGATCACCGCCGTCTTGCGCAGCCCTTCGGCGGCGAGCAGCCGGGGAAGCACGCGCGGCAGGAGCAGGTGCGCGGCGAACAGGGCCGCCGGCGTGCCGAGCGCCCAGGCGAGGAGCACGCGCTGGTCGAACACCCCCAGGGTGCGCGAGGCCCAGCCCAAGAGCAGCAGCAGCGCCACGATCGCGAGCCAGCCCGTGACGATGTCGAGCATCAGCTCGCCCGCGGTTTCGGCCTCTCCGGCGAGGCTGCCGGGGAAGGTCATGGCGAAGACCAGCAGCGCGAGGATCAGGCAGGCGCCGTCGAAGCGCCCGCCGAAAAACGACACCGTCGCGCCGAGCGTGGCGATGGAGACGAGCGGGTCGACCGCGGCCTGCAGCAGCGCACCCGGGCCGGGCTGACTGTGCTGCAGGCGCGACGCAGGTCCGAAGTTCGGCCTAGTGCTGGTTTCGCGGGTGGCTGGCAAGACCAAGGCAGGTTAGGCCACCACGGTTCAACCATGATGTTGCGGGCGGGGTCCGTTTGTAGCCTCAGCGGACTAGCGTTTTGCCTCCCCCCCGTTCGAACTACGTATTAATCGCAAGGACTATATTGCCCGTCTATGACCACTGCCCTCACTTCAGCAATCAATTCGGCCGATACCGCGCAGGCGCCCATGCTGCCGGGCAGTGCGGAGGCCAAGACCTCCGACGCTCGCTCTGCAGCGACCGACTTCCTGCAGATCGAGTCGATCGTCCTCAACCTCGATGCCTCGCTGCGCGTGCATGCGCGAGCGCACTTCTTCAGCTGGACGCAAGGCCTGCTGCAGAGCCTGATCCGGCACGAGCTGCTCATTTGCACGCTCTGCCTGGGTAAGCCACCGGCGTTCCGCGCCGATGGTTTTTCCATGACGACTCCGGAGCCCAACCTGTTCAGCGACATGTTCCTGCGCGACACCGCGGTGGCGCCGACGCTGCTCAAGGCCTGGGAGGAGCGGCGCTACCAACCGGTGATCATTGACGTCGGACCGGCGAATCCCCTGGGCGGCGGTGGCTTCGCGCGCGAGCTCGAGCGGCTTGGCGCGCCGCAGCTCCTGGTGCACGGGATCCACGACGCCGAGGGCCGCGCGATCAGCCTCTTCACCTTCGCCTGCCGCCCGGGAAGCGCCGGCCAGCGGCAAGCCTATCTCGTGCAGCTGCTCGCGCCTTCGCTGCACGCGGCGTGGGTGCGCACGCAGCTCAGCAAGCGCGCCGAGACGAGCGGCGACAAGGCCGCCGGCGGCAGCGTGCTCACCGTGCGCGAGCTCGACATCCTCAAGTGGATCTATCTCGGCAAGTCGAACTTCGAGATCGGCGCCATCCTCAAGATCAGCCCGCTCACCGTGAAGAACCACGTGCAGAAGATCCTGCGCAAGCTGAACGTGGTGAACCGCACGCAGGCGATCGGCAAGTCCCTTGAATTGAGGATTCTGAATCCATAAGGTGCGCATCCTCAACCCGTAGCCGAAGCCGTATTACATGAAAACGGGGCGCAGGCCCCGTTTTTTTATTTTGACGTCGCGCGCGCCGCGACCCGCGACGAGATTCAGCGACGCGAATGCCGAGTGAAATTTCGACAGTAGTCCGTACGGTGCATCGGCGTGGTCTGCCGGGGGGGCAGTGCCGTAACAGACGACACCTAGGATGCCGAGAGCCCGCAATGAAGATCCTTCGCCGCCTGCTGTTCGCCTGCTTTGCCGTTGGCTGCTCGCCCGCCATCGCCGACGAGGCGCAGCCCTCGCTCTATTCCTTCGCCGACGTCTATCGGCTGACGGTGAACGCTGCGCCGGAGGCGCTCGCGTTCGCCGCCGCGACCTCGGCGCCGCAAGTCCGCGTGGCGCTCGCCACGCAGGACGCCTTCGCCGCGGCCGAGCCGCGCTTCACGGTTTCCCAGGTGCCCGGCCCCAAGGGCTGGATGCTGCTGCTCGCCGGGCTCGCCGCCGCGGGCTGGGTGGCGCACCGCAGATTGACGAGCGGGTACTGAGATGCGCGCTCTCTCCTTCCTGATTTTCGCCACCGCGCTCACCGGCTGCGATCGCGTGGCGGCGGATCGCGCCGACCCGCAGCTCGTCGCGCGCGTCAACGGCATCGAGATCTCCGCGCGCCAGGTGCGCACCGGCGGCGCGCCGAGCGTGGCGCAGGCGGTGGAAAAGATCATCGACCGCGAGCTCCTGGTGCAGAAGGCGCTCGAGGCGGGCCTCGAGCGCGATCCGCTGGTGAAGGACTCGATCGACAGCGCGCGCCGCCAGGTGCTGGCGCAGGCCTATCTCGAGCGCGCCGCGGGCGCCGCGGCGCAGCCCTCCCGCGAAGAAGTGCGCGCCTTCTATGCCGAGAACCCGGCTCTCTTCGCCGAGCGGCGCATCTACCGCATGCGCGAGCTGGTGGTCTCGGCGCCCGCAGAGATGATCGACGTGCTGCGCGCGCAGGCGGCGCGCGCGGCCGACCTGGACGAACTCGCGGCCTGGCTGAAAGCGCGCAACGCGCGCTTCAGCGCCGCCACCGAGACCCAGCCGGCGGAGCAGCTGCCGCTTGCTTTCCTGCCGCAGCTCGCCCGCATGAAGGCGGGCGAGGTCGCGGTGTTCGCGACGCCGCTGGGGGCATCGGTAATCCAGCTGATTCACGCCGAGGACGCGCCCCTTGGCGCCGAGCAGGCCGCCGCGCTCATCGAGCAGTTTCTCGCCGGGCGCAAGCGCCTGGAGATCGCCGCCGCGGAAGTCAAGCGGCTGCGCAGTAGCGCCAGGATCGAGTACGTAGCCCAGTTCAAGAGATAACCCACGACAGTCGACGAGGTGACGATGATTCGCATAGTGACGGTTCTACTCCTCTCCGCGCTGGCCCTGCCGGGCCTGGCGCAGACCCCCGACAAGCTCGGGCCCGGCGACACGGTGCACGTCACCGTGTTCCAGCAGCCCGATCTCACGACGGACGCGCGCATCAACGAGCGCGGCTCGATCGAGATGCCGCTGGTTGGCGGGATCAAGCTCGCGGGACTCTCGACCACCGAGGCGGCGAAGGCGATCAGCGATGCGCTGAAGGAAGGCCAGTACCTCAAGCAGCCGCAGGTCGCGGTGGCGCTGACCACCGTGCGCAGCCGCCAGGTGTCGATGCTCGGCCTGATCGTGCGCCCCGGCCGCTATCCCCTCGAGGAAGCGCATACCAAGCTGCCCGATCTGGTCGCCGCCGCGGGCGGCATCGCGGCCGGCGGCTCCGAGGAGATCACCATCATCCGGGACGGCAAGTCCGAGAAGGTGAGCGCGCTCTCCAAGGACTTCGAGCTGAAGGGCGGCGACACGGTCTATGTCGAGCGCGCGCCGGTGTTCTACATCTACGGCGAGGTGGTGCACTCCGGTGCCTACCCGGTGAAGGCCGGCATGACCGTGATGCAGGCGATCTCGATCGGCGGCGGCATCACCCCGCGCGGCAGCGAAAACCGCATCAAGCTGCGCCGCGTCGCGGCCGACGGCAAGACGCGCGAGTACGACGCGAATCTCGTCGACCAGATCAAGGCCGACGACGTCATCTTCGTCAAAGAATCGCTTTTTTAGGGAGTCCGATTCATGGATCTGAACCAATACATTCTTGCGCTTAAGGCGCGCCGCAAGGCCTTCGTGACGGTGCTCGCCGTCACCATCTTCACGGCGATCGTCGCCGCGCTGGTGATCCCGAAGCGCTACGACGCCAGCGCCACGATACTCATCGACGCGCGCGACGAGCAGACCATGGCGCCCGCCCGCATGTCGCCGCGCGAGCGCGCCGGCTACATCTTCACGCAGATGGAGCTGATCGCGAGCGGCAAGGTCGCCCATAAGGTGGTGCGCGATCTCAAGCTCGCCAGCCAGCCCGGCGTGCGCGAGGAGTGGGAGCGCGATACCGGCGGCGCCGGCACGATCGAGGAATGGCTCGCCACCAACCTGCTCGAGAAGCTCAAGGTCGACTCGGGCGCGAGCAACATCCTGATCGTCAAGTACTCGGCGAACGACGCGAAGAAGGCCGCCGAAATCGCCAACGCCTTCGCCAAGGCCTACCTCGACGTGGCGCTCGAGCTTCGCACCGAGCCCTCGCGCGAGGCCGGGCAGTGGTTCGACGAGCAGGTGAAGGCGCTGCGCGCCGACGTCACCAGCGCGCAGACCAAGCTCTCCGCCTATCAGAAGGAAAAGGGCGTAGTCGGCGGCGACGACCGCATGGACGTCGAGTTCACGCGCCTCGCCGAACTCAACGCCGAGCTCGGCCGGCAGAAGGCGGCCACGCTCGACGCGCAGACACGCTACAAGCAGGCGCAGGAGCTGATCGCCGGCGGCGTCTCGCTGGAAGCCTTCCCCGAGGTGCTGGCGAACGGCTACATCATCACGGTGAAGTCGGCGCTGCAGGCGGCCGAGGGCCGGCTGCAGGAGCAGTCCGAAGTGCTCGGACCGAATCATCCGACCTACCAGCGCACCGCCGCGGAAGTGCAGGGCCTGAAGGAGCGCCTGACCAGCGAAGCCACCAAGGTCGTCACGGGCCTCGGCAACGCCGTGCAGCAAAGCTCCAAGCGCGTCGAGGAGCTCCAGAGCGCGCTCAAGGACCAGTCGGACCGCATCATGAAGATGCGCGAGAGCCGCGTCGATATGGCGGTGCTCTCCCGCGATCTCGACAACGCGCAGCGCGCCTATGACGGCGCTCTCTCCCGGGCCATTGCAGTGAAGGTGGACAGCAAGGTGCGCCAGACCAACCTCGCCATGCTCACGCCTGCCGTCGAGCCGCTGAAGCCCGCGGTGCCCAAGGTGGGCCTGATCTCCGCCCTGTCGGTGCTGATCGGCTTGCTGCTCGCCGCCGGCATCGTCTACGTCCTCGAGCTGCTCGATCGCCGCGTGCGCTCGCGCACCGATCTCGAGTCGCGTCTCGCCGTGCCCTCGCTCGGGATTCTCTCGCGCTGGACACCGGCGGGCGGGCGCCTGCTGCCTTCCCCGAATTCTCCCGCGCGGGCCGCTCTGCCGCGCCCCTGGTAAGAGAGGAGTGCCATGCTAGCCAAACCCACCGACAACGTGCTGCCGATCGAGGGCACGTCGCGCCTCACCGGCCGCCACATCGGCGCCATCCTGATGGACGAGGGCAAGCTCACGCCCTCCGACGCCGAGCAGGTCCTCAAGCGCCAGCGCGAGCTCGGCTGGCGCTTCGGCGAAGCGGCGATCGAGCTGAACCTGATCACCGACACCGACCTGCGCGAGGCGCTCGCCAAGCAGTACGAGTTCCCGTACCTGGTCGCCGGCCCCGATGGCGTGAGCAAGGAGCTGGTCGCCGCCTGGGATCCGTTCCATCCGGTGGTCGAGGAACTGCGCACGGTTCGCACGCAGTTGCTCATCCGCTGGTTCAACCCCGCCGCCGGCCGCCGCACGCTCGTCATCGCGAGCCCAGGCGCGCGCGAAGGCCGCAGCTTCATCGCGGCCAACCTGGCGGTCTCGTTCTCCCACCTCGGCCAGCGCACGCTGCTGATCGACGCCGACTTCCGCGCGCCGCGCCAGCAGGGCATCTTCAACATCGCCGACCGCTTCGGGCTCTCGTCCGTGCTCTCGGGTCGCGCCGATCTGTCGGTTGCAGCGCCCGTGGCCGGTATCACCGGGCTGGCAGTATTGCCCGCCGGTCCCGTGCCGCCCAATCCGCTCGAGCTCTTGTCCCGCGCGAGCTTCGCGGCGCTGCTCGGCAAGGCGCAGTCGGAGTACGACGTTATCCTGATCGATACGCCGCCCGCGGCCGACTATGCGGATGCGCAGAGCATCGCGTTCCGCGCCGGCGACGTGCTGCTGGTGTCGCGCCGCGATCAGACGCGCGTCGAGGACACCGAGCGCGCCGTGAAGGAGCTCTCCGACGCGAGCGCGCGCATCGTCGGCACGCTGATGAACGCGTTCTAGGACTCACCGGCAAGTGAAACGCCCGCCGGACAAGAAGATCCTGCTCGCCGCCACGATTCTGCTGGTGGCGGCGAGCATGGCCCTGTCACGGCCCGCCGTCGGCACCGATCGCGGTTCGGCCACGGCACTGATCGTCAAACTCTTCGGGAGGTCCTGAGATGACCGTCTCAGCTGCACGGCTGCCCGCTGACCGCGGCGCGGGCCTGGCCCTTGGCGTGGTCGGCCTGGGCCTCTTCGGCGTGGTCTGCGGCATCGGTATCGCCATCGGCGAGCTGCAGGCGCTGGTGGCGAGCCTCACGGTGCTCGCCTGCTTTGCCGTGCTCGCCGATTTCCGCATCGGCGCGGTGCTGCTGCTCGTCATGCTGCCGGTGCAAGGCAGCTATCTCTTCCCGCACAGCATGTTCGGCGTCACGGGTCTCAACCCGATGAACCTGGTGCTCGGCGCCACGCTCGTTTCCTATCTCATTCGTGGCCAGGAGCTGAAGCGCTTCATGCCGAGGCCGCTCGTCTGGCTCTTCATCGTGCCGATCTGCATCGCCGGCCTGATCGGCATGCAGCACGTGCGCGACATCCATCCGGCGTTCTACGAGGAGGAGCTCATCCACTATACCGACACGCTCGGTTACCTGAGCGACGCGCTCCTCAAGCCCATGCTCAAGGTATTCATCGCCGTGATGATCGGAGCGGCGGTAGCGCGCGCGAAGAAGGCCGAGAGCTTTCTCGTGCCGATCATCGCCGCGGTGTGGGTGATGAGCCTGATGGCGATCGGCTACGTGGCGGCGGAGGGCGTGAGCCTCGGCGCGCTGGCGCTGTCCTCCTCGCGCACGTTCTTCTCCGGCCTCGGCATGCATGCCAACGACCTCGGACGTCTGTACGCCGTGGCGTACGCGCTCCTTCTCTTCACCTGGGGCGAGACCAAGGACGTGCGGCTGAAGTCCGTGCTGCTCCTGACGATGGCGGTCCTGACGCTCGCGCTGCTCTTAACCTTCTCGCGCGGCGCGTTCGTCGGCTGGGTGATGGTGAACGTGCTCTTCCTGGTGTGGAAATTCAACGCCCGCACGATCGGCCTCGCGGTGCTCGCCGCCGGCATCGGCCTCATGTTCATGCCGGGCGCGGTGGTGAGCCGCATGAGCATGGGCCTGGTCGGCGGCGGCGACGTCAACGAGTTCAGCGCCGGCCGCATGGAGGAGATCTGGATTCCGCTGCTGCCGGAGCTCTTCAAGAGCCCGATCTGGGGCAACGGCCTCGACTCGATCATGTGGTCCCAGGCGGTCTTTACCGACCAGATGCTCGCCGTGACGCACCCGCACAATGCTTATATGCAGGCGATTCTCGACATGGGCCTCCTCGGCATGGCGCTCCTTCTTGCTTATTACTGGCACGTGTACCGCTGCGCGCGCGATCTCGGCAGCAACGCGCATCTCAGCCCCACGATGCGCGGCTTCTACCAGGGGGTGGTGGCGGGCCTCCTGTGCTTCATCATCACCGGCTTCGTCGGTTCGAGCCTGCGCCCGACGGCGGAGTTCGCGTTCCTGTGGATCGCGATCGGCATGATGTACGGCCAGCTCGGCCGGAGGCCGACGACTTAAGCATGACGCTCGCCACCCTGCGGCAGTCCGGGGTCCCGGCGCAGGGTCGCCCCGAAGCAGTTGCCCTCGTGCGGCGCAAGCCGCACGTCTGCTTCGTCGCGCCCTACGCCTGGCCGGTGCTGTCGCGCGACCCGAACATCCAGGTGGTGGGCGGCGCCGAGGTGCAGCAGTGCATCCTCGCGCGCCTCTTCGCCGCCAACGGCTACCGCGTGTCGATGATCTCCTTCGATTACGGGCAGCCGAGCCCGGCGCTGGTCGACGGCGTCACCGTCTACAAGTCCTTCCGCGAGCGCGCCGGCATCCCGGTGTTCCGCTTCCTGCACCCGCGATTGACGACCATGTGGCGCGTGCTGCGCGAGGTCGACGCCGACGTCTACTACCAGCGCTCGAGCGCCATGTGGACCGGCGTCATCGCCGAGTTCTGCCGCCGCTACGGCAAGCGCGCGATCTACGCCGGAGCCTCCGACCGCGACTTCGACATCGGCCAGGAGCAGATCGTGCTTTTCCGCGACCGCTGGCTCTACCGCCGCGGCCTCGCGCGCGTCGACCGCATCATCGCGCAGAACCCCTATCAGCTCGAAAGCTGCCGCCGCAACCACAAGCGCGATGCGGTGCTCATCCCGAGCTGCTATGAATTACCCAAGGATGCAAAACCCGGGAACGGCGATCGCGTTCTCTGGGTCGGCACGATCCACGGCTACAAGCGCCCCGAGATTTTCCTCGAGCTCGCCGAGCGCCTGCCCGAGCGGCGCTTCGTCATGATCGGCGGCCCGAGCATCGGCGGCGAGCGCCTGAAGCCCGGCTACTACGAGGCGATCCGCGACCGCGCGGCGCGCCTGCCGAACCTCGAATTCACCGGTTTCCTGCCGCTCGCCGAGGTCGAGCCCTGGTTCGACCGCGCGCGGCTGCTGGTGAACACCTCGGTGTATGAGGGCATGCCGAACGTGTTCCTGCAGGCCTGGGCGCGCGGCGTGCCCACGGTCGCCACCGTCGACGTCGGCGCCCCCGTCAACACCGTCTTTGCGCAGGCCCCGCAGGGCGCCGCCAAGGTTGAAGCATTGCTGAGCAACACCGCGCTCTGGACCCAGGCCTCCTCCGACAGCCTGGCCTATTTCGAGCGCAACCATTCCAGCGCAGAGGTGCTGGCGCGCTACGCGCGCCTCCTGGACGAGCTGGTGCCGTGAATGCAGCTACCAAAGCCATCGCCGCACAGGGCCTTGCGCGGCGAGCGTTCTCGCTTGGCGCGGTCAAGGCGTTCGACCACGCGCTGCAGTTCCTGCTGCCGGTGGTGCTGGTGCGCTGCCTCGACACCGCGACCTTCGGCGAATACCGCCTGTTCTGGCTCGCGGTGGGCACAGTGATGGCGCTCGCCACGCTCAGCATGCCGGGGGCGCTGTACTACTTCCTGCCGCGCTCGGACGCGCCGACGCGCCGGCTCTACATCCACCAGACGCTCGCCTTCCTCGCCGCCACCGGCCTCATCGCGGCGTTCATCGTCAGCCCGCTCAACCCCTGGCTGCCGGCGACGCTGCATCCGCTCGCCAAGTACGGCGCGCTCATGCCGGCTTTCGTCGCGCTGTGGGTGGTCTCGGTGCTGCTCGATTTCCTGCCGACCATCGAGGAGCGCATTC
>VBCP01000345.1 GCA_005888925.1 Betaproteobacteria bacterium
CAGTGAGGAGCAGAAGAAGCGCTGGCTGCCGCCCCTCATCGCTGGACGTGACAAGGCCTGCTTCGCCGTCACCGAGCCGAACACCGGCCTCAACACGCTCAAGCTCAAGACGCAGGCGGTGCGCCACGGCGACCACTATGTGGTCAAAGGCCAGAAGATCTGGATCTCGACCGCGCAGGTCGCAAACAAGATGCTGCTGCTTGCACGCACTTCACCGATCGAAGAGGGCAAGGCATCGCGCAAGGGCTTGAGCCTCTTCTATTGTGAGCTCGACCGCAAGGCCGTCGAGGTGCGCGAGATCGCGAAGATGGGGCGCAAGGCGGTCGACTCGAACCAGCTCTTTATCGACGACCTGCGCATCCCGGTCGAGGACCGGCTGGGCGAAGAGGGCAGCGGCTTCGACTACATCCTGCACGGCATGAACCGCTCAAGCGCGCCGCACGCTACGCCAACGAGCGCATCGTCTTCGACCGCCCGATCGGCCAGAACCAGGGCATCCAGCACCCGCTCGCGCAGCGCTGGATCGAGCTCGAGGCGGCCAACCTGATGATGCACAAGGCGGCGTGGCTCTACGATCAGCGCAAGCCCTGCGGCGCCGAGGCGAACGCCGCCAAGTACCTCTGCGCCGAAGCCGGGTTTCGCGCCTGCGAGACCGCGGTGCTCACGCACGGCGGCATGGGCTACTCGAAGGAGTTCGACGTCGAGCGCTACATGCGCGAGGTGATGCTCACGCGCATTGCGCCGATCTCGCCGCAGCTCATCCTGTGCTTCATCGCGGAGAAAGTCCTGGGCCTGCCGAAGTCTTATTAGCGGCGACGGACCGCGCGCGCGCCGCGCTGATCGAACTCGTAATGCAGCACGAGCTGGTCGCGCACCGGGCCGGCGAGGCGCAGCTTCACCGCCCACTCGCCCTGCATCTCGAGATCGAGCCGCACGAGGTACTCGCCGGGGCCTTTGCCGGGCCGCGCCTTCACCGCCTTCACGCTGTGCGCCATCGGCATCGACGGCATGTCCGCGCCGACGCTGAGCTGCGCGCCGTTGACCGGCTCGCCGCCGCGCGCGAGGCGGATGACGCAGTCGTAGATCAGGTCCTTGCCGGTCGCCTTGCATTGCATGTCTGCTTTCGTCTGCGCGGCAGCCGCCACAGGAAGCAGACAAAGGAGGAGCAGAAGCCTCATCGGCGTCTCCACGCATCGACCAAGCGCTCATCGAGCAGCCCGCGCGGCCGGTAGATGAGGAGCACCGCCACCAGGCCGCCGAACACGATCATGCGGTAGCCCTGCAGGAAGCGGCTGCTCTCGAGCACGCCGATGTCGAGCGCCGCGCCGAGCAGCGGCCCGAGCACGGTGCCGAGGCCGCCGATCAGCGCGTAGGAAAGACTGTGCACACCGAGCATCATGTCAAAGTTGCGCGGCTCGATATAGCTGTTGTGGTGCGCGAAGAGGGCACCGCCCAAGGCGGCAAGCGCGCCGGAGGCGGCCACGACGCCGAGCTTCAGCCGCGCGACGTCGATACCGAGCGAGCGCGCGAGCTCCGGATCGTGGCCGGTTGCGCGCAGGATGGTCCCGAGGCGCGAGCGCTCCATCCACAGGAAGCCGGCCACGACTGCCGCGAGCAGTACCCACACCATGGCGAGGAAACTTTCGGGCTCGACGCCGCGCTCGAAGATCCAGCGGATGCCGCGGAAGCCCTGTGCGCCGTCGGGGCCGACGCGCTCGCCACCGATGTCGATCTGCCAATGCAAGAGCTCGAAGGCAATGCGCATCATCTCCGCTGCGGCCAGCGTGGCCATGGCGAAGTACAGCCCGCGCAGCCGCAACGTGGGCAACGCGACCAGGAGCGCGGCGAGCGCACCCAGCAGCATGCTAGCCAGCACTGCGACGGGCAGCGGCCAGCCCAGCATCGCGGTACCGATGCCCGCGCCGTACGCGCCGACGCCGAAGAAGGCCTGCTGCCCGAACGACAGCTCGCCGGCGATCAGCAGCAGATAAGCCGAGAGCGCGAGAAACGACACCAGGCCGATATTGGTCAGGACGCCGATCGCGTATTCATCCATGGCGCACGCAGAGCGAGAAGGGCAAAGAGCACGAAGTAGGCGAGGAAGTCGCGCAGCTGCGGCCCGAGATACCACTGGCCGTGCGCCTCGAGCAAGCCGAGCGCGAGTCCGCCGGCCACGGCGCCGGGGAGCGATCCCAGGCCGCCCAGCATCATCGCCAGCATGCCTTTGAGCGTCGACCACATGCCGAGCATCGGCGTCACCTGCTCCTGGGCCGAGACGACGAGAAAGCCGGTCACGCCGCCGATCGCCGACGCGAGCGCAAAGACGCGCACCGAAATCGCCGCCACGCTGATGCCGGCGAGCCCCGCCGCGACTGGATTGTCGATCACGGCCCGCACCGCGGCGCCGAAGCGCGTGCGGTACAGCATGAACCACAGCGCAGCGCAGGCCAGGATGGCGACCAGCATCATCACGATGGCCTCGACGCGCAGCGTGAGCGGACCGAGCGTCAGCGGATCGCCGGCATAGAGCGCCGGGAATGCGTAGAGATGCCGCGGCAATACCAGGGTGGCGAGCTCCTCGAACTGCATCCATAGCGCGAAGCTCGCCACCATCGCCGTGATGGCCGTTCCCCGCCGATGCGGCGCAAAGCACAGCCGTTCTACATAGGCACCGGCCAGCGTGGTCGCGGCCACCGTAATGGCGAACAGCAGGATGAGGCCCATCTGGAAATTCAGACTGGCCCAGGTGGCCGCGTAGGCGCCGAACATGATCGCCGGCCCGTACGACAGATTGGCGCGGCGCAGGACACCGAAGATCAGCGTGAAGCCAAGGCCG
>VBCP01000350.1 GCA_005888925.1 Betaproteobacteria bacterium
CAGCGCACGCGCCTGCGCTTCGCTGATCGGCATCGTGAGGTCGTAGTTCGCCATCAGGCGCCCAGCAGCGATTTCTTCAGATCGTTCTGCACCGGCTTGTCGCCGAGCCAGATGCGCAGCAGCGCGCGGTAGAAATCCTCGCCGGCGATCGGCTTGCCGGCGGGCTTGCCGTTCACCGTGAGCTGCGTCGCCGCGCCGGTCCAGTCGAGCGTGATCGTCATGCCCTTCTTCGCCTCCTTGATCTCGGCAAAGGTGCCGGCGAGCTCCTTGACGCGCGGTTCGAGCGCCTTGTAGTCGGCCTCGGAATGGTTCTCGCGCAGACCCTCGACGAGCGCGTCGGTGAACTGCTCGGCGCCGACATCACGCAACATGTGGATCGCGGCGCGCTTCGGCCCGGCGAGCTGCAGCACCGCGGCCGTGTCGGTCTTCTTCTCCGGCAGGTAGAGGCCGATGACGTAGACGTTGAACACCACGCGCTTGCGCAGCCCCGCGCCGTTCAACACCAGGTCGCGCGACTCCACCTGCGTCTTGTCGTCGAGCTTGACGCCCGCGACTTCCGCGCCGCTCGCCGCGAACGAGGCGAGCGCGAGGATAAAAAACAGGATGCGCATGATCATTCCTTCTCGTTGTCGGACTGCTGGAGCAGCATCCGCTTCAAGTCCGGCTGCGCCGGGCGCTCGCCGAGCCAGATGCGCAGCAACCCGCGAAAGAACTCCGCGCCTGGCATCGGGTCGCCCTGCGCCACCCCGTCGACAAAGAGCGTCGTCGCGGCGGCCGAAGCGGAATAGTCGAGCACGATGCGCATCCCTTTGCGCGCCTCACCGATCGCGCGGATCTTGGCGAACAGCGCTGCGGTCTGCGGCTGGATGCGCTCGAGCTCCGCCTCGTTGTGATTGGCCTCGAGGCCGATCTCGACGGATTCACAGAACTGGTCCGCGCTGGCGTCGCGCAGCATCACGAGCACGATGCGCTTCGCCCCCGCGCCCTCGATGGCGCGCTCCGCGTTGCTCACCTTTTGCGGCAAGTAGAGGCCTGCGACGTAGACCTTGAAGAACATGCGCGTGCGCAGCGCCATGCCGTTCAGTTCCAACGCCTGGCCGTCGACTTCGACGCGATCGTCCAGCTGCACGCCTTCTAACTCACCGGCGTGGGCGCCACCGGCGAGCGCCAGAATAATTACGACCCTGACCCCGAATTCAGAAGCCATACTCGATGCCCGAGGGGCGCAAGGTGGCGCGCGCGCGGCGCGCCGAGTGGCACTGCATGTTCACCGCGACCGGGTTCATCGTGATGTGCGTGGCGGCGGTCTCGACGTGCACCGCGAACGCGGTGGAGTCGCCGCCCAAGCCCTGCGGACCGACGCCGAGCATGTTGACCGCCTGCGCGAGCTCCTGCTCGAGCTTCGCGCCTTCCGGGTCGGCGCAGTGCGAGCCGAGCGGCCGCGTCGCAGCGACCTTGGCGAGGTGCACGCAAAGGTCCGCGGTGCCGCCGACACCCACGCCGACGATGGTCGGCGGGCAGGTCTTGCCGCCGGCCTCGAGCACGCAATCGACGACGAAAGTTTTGACCGCGTCGACGCCCTCGGCGGGCACCGCCATGCGCAGCCACGAGTTGTTCTCCGATCCCGAGCCCTTCGGGATCATCTCGATGGCGAGCGCGTCGTCCTCGGAGAAGTCGATGTGGATCACCGGCACGCCGCGGCCGCAGTTATTGCGCTCATTCACGCGCGTTAGCGGATGGACCACTGAGGAGCGCAGCGGATGCTCGCGCGTGGCGCGCTCGCAGCCGCGGCGGATCGCTTCCTTGAGCGCGAGGCCGTCGACCTCGACGCCGCGGCCGATCCAGACGTTGTAGATCGGGATGCCGGTGTCCTGGCAGAGCAGGTTGTCCGTATCCTCGGCGACCGCGATGTTGCGGATCATCGTGCCGAGCACGCGCTTCGCGCCGGCATCGGTCTCGTTGCTCGCGAGCCGCTCGAAGCCCTGCTTGATGTCGGGCGGGAGCTCTTTCAGCGCGCGGATATAGAGCGCCTTCGCTGCCTCCTCGACCTGGTGCAGATCAACCTTCACTTGACCTCGATCTTGCGCTCCCGGACGACCTTCGCCCACAGCGCGGTCTCTTCCTTGATCGCGCGCGCGAACTCCTCGGGCGTATTACCCACCGGCGAAAGTCCCTGCACGTAAAGGCGCCCGCGCAGGTCGCTCGCCTCGAGCGCCTTTCTCGTGTCCTGGTACACCTTCTGGATGACGCCCTTCGGCGTGCCGGTCGGCGCGACGATGCCGAACCAGCCGGTGTTCTCGAACCCGGGCAGCGTGTTCGCGATCGGCGGCACGCCGGACAGCTGCGGCGTCTCGGTCCTGCTCGTCACGCCGAGCGCGCGCACGCGCCCGCCCAGGAGGTGCGGCAGGGTCGCGGCCAGGTTGGTGACGGTGAACGAGGTCTCGGCGCCGGCGAGCGCCGCGAGCGCCGGGCCTTCGCCCTTGTAGGGCACGGCGAGCGCGTCGATCTTCGCGCTGTTCACGAAGTTCTCCGCGGCGAGATGCGTCTGAGAGCCGATGCCGGCGTGGCCGAAGGTGAGCTTGCCGGGATTGGCGCGCGCCGCGTCGATCAGCTCCTTCACGCTCTTGTACGGCGAGCTCGCCGGCACGGCGAGCACCTGCGGCCCCGAGACCACGTTGGTCACCGGCACGAAATCCCTTTCCGGGTTGTAGGCGAGCTTCGCGTAAATATGCTGGTTCGCCGTGATCACCGAGCCGGATGGGAAAAACAGCGTGTAGCCGTCCGGCGTGGCACGCGCCGCTTCGGCGGCACCCACGCCGCCACCGGCGCCGCCGCGGTTCTCGATGATGACCTGCTGGCCCCAGATCTGGCTCAGCTTCTCGCCGAGCAGCCGCGCCGAAATGTCGGTCGCGCCGCCGGGCGGGAAAGGAACGATGAAGTGCACCGGTTTCTGCGGCCACTGCTGTGCGCTTGCCGCAAGACTGACCAGCGCGGCGCAGATGAACGTCATGATTCGCATGCTTTTCCTCCTGCGGAAATTCTACAGCGCCAGCGCGAACGCCAATCCCACGGCGAGCACGAGCGCCGCGGCGACCGCGGCGAGGCTCTTCTGCCACTCGTGCCAGTCGAGAAACTCGATCGCCAGCACGCGCAGTCCCCCGCCGAGGTGGGCCGCGAGCAACACCACCAAGCCCCACTCCGCGAGCTTGACGAGCGGCTGCTCGGTCCAGCGCAGGAAGGCATCCATCTCGAGGCCTTTGCCGAGCGCCCAGAAGTGAATCGGCAGGAACAGCGCCAGCGCGACTCCCGACAAGCGATGGATCAGCGCCACGCGCTTCACCGGAAAAGCACCAGGATGGCGCGCATGCCCATCCACGCCAGCAGTACGCCGAAGAGCAAGGCACACCAGTCGCGCGACCGGCCGCGCCATCCGAGCCATTCGGTCATCACCGGCCGCAGGCCGATCGGCGCGTGCACGGCGACCGCGAGCACGAAGATCGAATAGAACGCGAGCCATCCCACGCTGCCGCGGGTGCGCGCGAAGATTTCCGCTGCCGTCAGCCCGCCGCGCACCGCATACACGATGGTCACCAGATGCACGACCACGCATACCGCAAGCACCGCGGCGCTCGCGCGCTGCGCAATCCACAGCGCGGTGTCCGAACGGTAGCTCAGAGTTTTCCTTCCAGCGCCGCCTTGGTAACAGCGCGCTTGAGACCTGCAATGCTCGCGGTGGGCGAGATGTGCTTCGGGCAGCGCTCGGTGCAGCTCATGTGCGTATGGCAGGCATGGCAGCCCGCGTCGCCGGCGATGACGCGTAGCCGCTGGCTGCTGTTCGTTTCTCTGGAATCAACAACCAGCGTCCATGCGCGGTTCAGCGCCGCAGGCCCGAGGTAATCGGAATTCCAGGTGACGACATCGCACGCGGCATAACAGACGCCGCAGCCGATGCATTCGATGCCGGCATCGATGGTTTTTCGCTCAGCCGAGTCCGGCGCGATGCGTCCGAAGTCATCGGCGCGGGTTTTGCCGCCCTCGAAATGCCCCTTGGCTTGCTCCCACTTGTCGAAGAAAGTGCGCATGTCGGCGACGAGGTCGCGAATCACCGGGAGATTGCGCAGCGGTCGCAGCTCCAGGGATTCGTTCTTGGCCACGCGATCGACATGCGTGCGGCAGGTCCAGCGCGGC
>VBCP01000352.1 GCA_005888925.1 Betaproteobacteria bacterium
GCTCTCGAGCTGGAAGAAAGCGCGCAGTCCCTGACCCAGATCCTCGGTGCCGCGGAAGCCGAAGTTGGAGCTGTTGCTCGTGACGCGGTTGCGGCTGGGAAAGTTCGTGCCCGACGAACCGGTGGCTTTCACCGACTCGAAGTCGGCATTCAGCGTTCCATAAATCTGCACGTTGCTTTGCGCAAGCGCCGCGGCAGGGGCTGCGAGCGTGGCGAGGGTGGCGAGCGTGATCCGTTTCAGCTTCATTTGCGAACCTCTCTGTTGGGTTGACTCCAAGATGGAGTGACCGGAGGTTCGCGAAGCGCGGTGTAGCGAGCGTTACAGGGGCGTCGTCGCCCAATGACAGCAGACACGCGCTGCGACACATTGCGCCTGTAACGATTCGCGCCGCAGCTGAAATAACCGCGCGATGCGCGCCGCGCAGCATGAGCGCATGAAAAACCTCATCGCCGGTTTCGCCTTCCTGCTGGTCGCCGGCTGCGCCAGCGTCTCGAGCGCCGACTGCAGCGCGGACGCTCACGCGCTGGGACAGCGCGACGGCCGCCTCGGCGCCACGCCGCAATCCGATCTCTACGCGCAGCGCTGCGGCGCCGCGCCGGATCGCGCGCAATACGACGCTGGCTGGCGCGCCGGCTACAGCCAGCGGCCGATTCCGCTCTGGTGAGGAGACGCCATGCGCTTACTCTTGGCGCTAGCGCTTCTCGCGGCAGCCTCGGTGCTCCACGCGGCGGATCTCTCGAAGACGCTGGTCCTCGTTGCGAAACCTGAGCTGCAGGACGCGGTGTACGGCGCCACGGTCCTCGTCGTCACGCCGCTCGGCGGCGATGAGCACATCGGCTTCATCGTCAATCGTCCGAGCTCGCAGAAGCTCGGCACCGATCCGCTGTTTGTCGGCGGGCCGGTCGGTACCGACGTGATCTTCGCGCTGGTCGAACGTAGCGACAGTCCCGGCGGCAAGTCGCTCGCGTTGATGCCGGGCCTTTATGCGGCAATCGACGCCGGCACGGTGGACAAGATCATCCGCACCGAAGCGCAGCACGCTCGCTTGGTCGCGGGCTTCGTCGCCTGGCAGCCGGGCGAGCTGGCCGACGAGATCGAGCGCGGCGCGTGGTTCGTGCTCTCGCCGGAGCCGTCGGTGGTGCTGCGCCAGCCGCAGGGGTTGTGGGAAGAGCTGGTGCGCAGCTCGGCGCAGGCGGCCAACGCAATCTGACAGCGCTTGTTGCGGACGTAACGAGCACGCGCCGGCGCGCAATGCGCGCCGTACATCACCTCGTCAAAGTAGGACCTGCCGTATCCCAACATCAACTAGGAAAGGAAGCACCATGAATCGCACCATCGCTGCAGTCCTTCTCGCCGCGTTCGCCATCTCCGGCTGCGCCTCGCTCCCCGACAGCATCAAGGGGCCGTTCGCGCACTCGGGCCGCACCGCGAGCGACGTCGATGTGCATCAGCCCGAGGCCAATCCGTTCCCGCAGGTGACCGATCAGGGCAAATTCTGATTAGTAGACGGTCTCGACCGCGGCGCTGAAGACGTAGCCGACGCCGCGCTCGGTCTTGATGTAGCGCGGCTCGGCCGGGTCGAGCTCGATCCGGCGGCGCAGGCGCATGATCTGCACGTCGATCGAGCGGTTGAACACCTCGTCGTTGTGCAGCCGTGAAAGGTCGAGCAGCTGATCGCGCGACAGCACGCGGTTCGGCGCGCCGAGCAGCACGACGAGCAGGCTGAATTCGCCGTTGCTCAGCGCCACGGGCTTGCCGTCCTTCGCGGTGAGGCGCCGGGTATTGAGGTTCAGCTCCCAGCCGTCGAAACGATAGGCGCGGATGCCCTCGGGCCGGCCCTGGCGCACCTCGGAGCGGCGCCGGCGCAGCACCGTGCGGATCCGCGCCAGCAGCTCGCGCGGGCTAAAAGGCTTGGTGAGATAGTCGTCCGCGCCGAGCTCCAGGCCCATGATGCGGTCGGCTTCCTCGGCTCGCCCGGTGAGCATGATGATCGGGATCTCCGATTCGTCGCGCAGCCGGCGGGCGAGCGTCATCCCGTCCTCGCCGCGCAGCTTCAGATCGAGCACGATGAGATCCACGACCTCGTCGGCGAGCACCGCCTGCATGCTGCGCCCGTCGGCGACGGCGGTAACGCGCAGCTCGTTCTGCTTGAGATAGTCGGAAATGACATCGCGGATGATGGGGTCATCGTCCACCGCCAGGACGTGCGGCAGCGCCGCCTGCAAAGGGGACTGGGGCGCGCGGTTCATGAAGGTCTGGTCACTGATCACGCCGGAAGATTAGCCAGCGGCTTCTTCCGGGATTACAAGTGTAATAGTCATCAGCGGTCATCGGTGTACCAGTAGCGCTGCGCCAGCTTGGTGCGCGCCGAGCGCCGGAACATCGCCGGCACGCCCTGCGGGATCACCGTGGTGAAGTAGTGCCAGTCGCCGTGGCGGTCGAACTTGCGCATCGAGGCCATGGCTTTCACGTGCGTCAGGCGCACAAGCTTCTGGCCGCGGCGCGCACCGAGCCGCTTCAGCGCCCACATGAACGCCACATCCTCGGCGAGCTCGCGCTCCTCGTCATAGCCGCCGAGCGCCTCGAACTCCACTCGTCGGCAAAAGACGACACCGGTATCCATCCCGGTCAGCCAGACGACCGGCATCATCACCATCCGCGTCGCCACGATGCCCACCGACCAGCGCTCGGGGAACACGCCGGTCGCGCCGCCAACCACGTCGGGACGTGCCAGCGCTTCCTCGATCGCGTTGAACGTCTCCGGATGGATGCTCGAATCGGCGTCAGTGAAGCAGATGTTGTCGCCGCGCGCCAGGCGCGCGCCGCCGTTGCGCACGACGGCGATGCGGCGCTTTTCCACCCGCGCCACCTCGCAGCCGCGAGCAGCGGCGATCGCGGCCGTTTTGTCGGTGGACGCGTTGTCCGCGACGATGACCTGCACGGAACCTTTGTAGCGACTGCGGGCGGCATCGACGCTGTCGAGCAGCCGCGGCAGCAGGCGCGCTTCGTTATAGGCGGGGATGACGAGCGAGCAGCGCGGCACGGATGCGCTCAGAAAGAACGCCCGTCGATCGCCTCGACTTCGAGCGACCCGGGATCCAGCGCGTCACAGCACGCCAGGCTGTAGGCGTAATGCGGTCGCTCGCGGTACGTCGAGAAGAAATGGGTATGGATGCCGCATCGGCTGCAGAAGTAGTTCGCGGTCGTGCCGGCGCCGAAACGGTAGGTCGAGAGCACGTCTTCGCCGCGCAGCAGCGCAAAATCCTGCGGCTCGGCGTAAGCGTGGCGCCAGCCACGCCGGCTGCAATACGAACAATTGCAGGTGAACGCCCTCTTCGGCGGCGTCTTGATCTCGAACGCGACGCGTCCGCAGTGGCAGGTTCCGATCATCCGCCCGCGAGCCGCTTGCGAAAGAAAACCACGCGCTCCGTTTCCTCGAACCCGAGCGCGCGATGCACGGCGTGGCTCAGCGGGTTCTCCAGCGCCGCGTCGGAGGCGAGCTCGTCGCAGCCGCATTCGCGTGCCCAGCCGCACACCGCGGCGACGAGCGACGCCGCGACTCCCTGGCGCCGCGACTCTGGCAGCACATAAATACCTTCCAGAAACGCCACCGGCGTGGACGTAGTGCCGTTCACGTAATCGGTTCGCATGGCGGCTTCCGCAAGCCCTACGGGCTTTCCCCAGTCCGAATAGGCGACGAAATCGGCGAAGCGCTGCGGAATAGCGACGTGTTCCGCCATTTCCAGCAGCTGCACCTCAGTTGCGCAGTCGGTCCACAGCGCTTGGCGCAGCTCAAGCCATCCTAGCTGCTCCACCGACGTGCAGCGCTCGATCAGCACGCGGCCGCGCGCAACTCAACGCTCACGAAACCAGAATTCGATCTCGGAGGTCTCGACGTCGAAGCGCGCCGAGTGCATCACGTGCGCGGGAACGTGGTACCAGTCGCCCGGACCGTAGCGGGTCTCCTTGCCGTCGACCACGAGGAAGAGCTCGCCCTGCGTGATGACGCCCACGTTCTCGGTGTCGTGGCTGTGCGCCTTGATCACCGTGCCCTTCGGATACGAGGCGAACAGCACGTCGCAGTTCTTCGCCTCGAGCTTGAAGGCGTCGAACGGGCCTTCGAACGGCGGCAGCTGGCGCAGGAGCTTGGGGAAGTGCTCCATCACTCCTGCATGTAGCGATTGATATCCGGCGTGGCGAGCGAGCGCTCGAGATAGCCGAACGTGCCCTGCTCCTTAACCTCGCGCGCCGCTTCGACCAGGCCGGTCATCGCCGCGCGGAACAGCGAGGTGGCGAGGCTGATGCG
Organism: Betaproteobacteria bacterium; assembly: GCA_005888925.1. Taxonomy (GTDB): domain Bacteria; phylum Pseudomonadota; class Gammaproteobacteria; order Burkholderiales; family SG8-39; genus SCGC-AG-212-J23. The sequence continues at coordinate 4,307 of VBCP01000352.1, forward strand.
CCGCACGCCGGCTTTCTCGAGCTCGGCGACGCTGAACGACTTGC
>VBCP01000044.1 GCA_005888925.1 Betaproteobacteria bacterium
TCGCGAACCTGAAGCATGCGCGTGCGATGGTGATCGGCACCACGGGTTTTTCAACCCGCCAAAAGAAAGGCATCGCCGAGGCTGCGCAGCGCATTCCCATCGTGATGGCGGCGAACTTCGCGGTCGGCGTGAACGCCGCCTACAAGCTTGCCGAGACCGCGGCGCGGATCCTCGGCGACGGCTACGACGTCGAGATCCTCGAGGCGCACCATCGGCACAAGGTGGACGCGCCTTCGGGCACCGCGCTCAAGCTCGGCGAAGTCGTCGCGCAGGCGCTCGGGCGCAAGCTCCCCGAGGTCGCCCGCCACGGCCGCGAAGGCGAAACCGGCGAGCGGCCGGCGAGCGAGATCGGCTTCCACGCCATCCGCGGCGGCGACATCGTCGGCGAGCACACCGTGCTCTTCGCCGGCCTGGGCGAGCGCGTCGAGATCACCGTGCGCTCCCAAAGCCGGATGACCTATGCGGTGGGTGCGTTGCGCGCGGCGAAGTGGCTCCGAGGCAAGCCCGCGGGGCTCTACGACATGTTCGACGTGCTGGGCCTGCGATGAGAATTGCCTGTGGCGCGCTCGCGGCGCTGCTCGCGGGTGCGGCGCTGGCCCAGGCGCCCGCGGGCACCAGCGAAGTGACGGCCGACGGCTGCAAGCTCTATCTGCCGCAGTCCGAAGCGAGGGGCGCCTCGCGCATCCGCTGGAGCGGCCAGTGCAAGGACGGATTGGCCGAAGGGCGCGGCGTGGTGCGCATCTACAGCGGCGGCAAGATCAGCCGCGTCTCGGAAACCACGTTCGCCGCCGGCAAGATCAGCACCGCGGGCGAGTCGTACTTCATCCGCGGCGGCGACGCGATGCGCAGCCGCGGCGGCGACGCGCTGCAGGTCGCGGCCTCCGAGCTGCCGACCTGGGCGCTAGAGCTGGCGATGCTCGTGGAAGATCGACCGGTGCGCGCTCCGGCGCGTCCGGCACCTGCACCCGTTGCTAAGGCGCCTCCGTCGCCGGAGCAAAAGGCGGCCGCAGAAAAGGCGAGGGAGGACACGAAGAAAGCCGAGACGGAAAGACAGGCCGAGGCGCAGCAGTTGGCAGAAGCACAGAAACAGCGGGCGGAGGAGCAGCGCCTGGCAGAGGCGCAAAGGAAACAGGCCGAGGCGAAGGCTGCGGCCGAGAAGCGAGCGGCAGAGAAGACCGCGCAGGAAGCCGAGCGCAAGCGCCTGCAAGCCGAGAAGGAACGCACTGCCGCTGATGCGAAGGCCGCCGCCGAGAAGCGGGCTGCAGAGAAGGCGGCGCAGGACGTCGAGGCGAAGCGTCTGCAAGGCGAGAAGGAGCGGGCCTTAGCGGAAGCGAAAGCAGCGGCCGAGCGTGCCGCGGCCGCCGAGAAACTTGCCGCCGAGAAAGCGGCAGCGGAGACAAGGGCCGCAGCCGAGGCGAAAGCCGCGACCGAGGCAAAGGCGGCAGCTGACGCGAAAGCAGCCGCGGAAGCCAATGCTGCCGCTGAAGCCAAAGCGGCCGCGGAAGCGAAGGCTGCGGCCGATAAGCTGGCACTGGAGAAGATCGCGCAGCAGCAGGCGGCGCTCGCAGCAGCGAAGGCGGCCGCCGAAAAACCGAAGCTGCCGTACGTGCCGGGTCGCGGATTCGGCGACAGCGGATCGGGCGAGCCGATGCGCGGCGTCGTGACCTTCAAGCTCACCACCGACGAAGGGCGCGAGCTCGGCGTGGCAACGTTCGTCGCCGGAAAGGGTGAAGCCGCGATTCGGCAGAACGCGAATGCCCTCGCGTCCGTGTACGAGAAGGTTTCGCCCTTCAAGGCCAAGCTCCTCGAGCAGCCTGAGGTCGGCTCGCTCTGCAGCGGGCCCGGTTACGTGGTCGAGGCGCGCGTCACCTACCCGGGCGCGAAGAGCTATGGCTGGTATGCCGGCTGCATGGGCGACGACATGGAAAAGGCGGCGAAAAGCATGCAGAGCCTCGAGGAACGGATGCACCGGGATTTCAAGGTCTCGGCGACCAGCTTCTGGGCGTACCAGTACCTGATCGTGGGCTATGTCGACGAGGCCAGCATTCGGGGGCGCGCCGAATACGACCGCGTGGCGCGGCCCGGACTTATGGCGCCCGGACGCGTGATGGTCCTGTCCAAGCCCGAGCAGTGGGCCGAGTGCACGAGCGTCGTCAACAAGGACCCGAAGCTCAAGGACAAGCTCGGCTGCCTGCGCGAGGCCGTCGACAAGCTGAAGACGACGCTCGGGCTTCGCTAGAACAGGGCGCGGCCGGTATAATTCCGGTCCGGGGAGCGGGAGGGGCGAAAGCCTTTCCCGCTTTTCACATCCGCTTCAAGAAATGACGCCCATCCAAGACGCTGCACTTCTCGCGCTTGCCGACGGGACGGTGTTCCGCGGCCGTTCGATCGGCGCCACGGGCGCTGCGGTCGGCGAAGTGGTGTTCAACACGGCGATGACCGGCTACCAGGAGATCCTCACCGATCCCTCCTACTGCCGCCAGATCGTCACCCTGACCTATCCGCACATCGGCAACACCGGCGTGAATGACGAGGACCCGGAGTCGCCCCGCGTCTACGCCGAGGGCTTGATCGTGCGCGACGTGCCGCGGCTGCATTCGAGCTGGCGTGCGCGGACCGATCTCGGCTCGTATCTGCGCAAGCACAACATTCCTGGCATCGCCGACATCGACACGCGCAAGCTCACGCGCATCCTGCGCGAGAAGGGCGCGCAGAACGGCTGCTTGATGGCCGGGGAGATCGATGAACAGAAAGCCCTGGCCCAGGCGCGCGGCTTCGCGGGGCTCGCCGGGATGGATCTCGCCAAGGTCGTGAGCGTGCGCGAGCCCTATGAGTGGACCGAGGGCCATTGGGAACTGGGCAAGGGCTACCGCAAGATCGAGAATGCAAGCACCCATGTCGTCGCTTACGACTACGGCATCAAGCGCAACATCCTGCGGCTGCTCGCCGAGCGCGGCAGCCGCGTGACGGTGGTCCCCGCGAGCACGCCGGCGCGCGAAGTGCTGCGCATGAAGCCAGATGGCGTGTTCCTGTCGAACGGTCCGGGCGATCCGGAGCCTTGCGACTACGCGATCGAGGCGATCGGCGAGATCCTCGACGCGACGCAGCTGCCGGTGTTCGGCATCTGCCTGGGACATCAGCTGATGGGCCTCGCCTCCGGTGCCAAAACCCTGAAGATGAAGTTTGGCCACCACGGCGCCAATCACCCGGTGAAGGACCTCGAGACCGGGCAGGTGGTGATCACCAGCCAGAACCACGGCTTCGCGGTCGATCCTTCTTCAATATCGAAAAACCTCAGGCCGACGCACGTGTCGCTCTTCGACGGTTCCCTCCAGGCCTCGCCCGCACCGACCGCCCGGCGTTCTGCTTCCAGGGCCACCCCGAGGCGAGCCCGGGGCCGCACGACATCGGCTATCTCTTCGACCGCTTCGCAAAGCTGATGGGCGATGCCAAAGCGTAACGACATCAAGTCGATCCTGATCATCGGCGCCGGCCCGATCGTCATCGGCCAGGCCTGCGAGTTCGACTATTCGGGCGCGCAGGCCTGCAAGGCGCTGCAGGCCGAGGGCTATCGCGTGATCCTGGTGAACTCCAACCCGGCGACGATCATGACCGATCCCGGGATGGCGGATGCGATCTACGTCGAGCCGATCACCTGGCAGGTCGTGGCCCGCATCATCGAGAAGGAGCGCCCCGACGCGCTGCTGCCGACCATGGGCGGCCAGACCGCGCTCAACTGCGCGCTGGATCTCGCGCGCGAAGGCGTGCTCGAGAAATACGGCGTCGAGATGATCGGCGCCTCGCGCGAGGCGATCGACAAGGCCGAGGACCGCGAGAAGTTCAAGAACGCGATGAAGCGCATCGCCTGCCCGCGCTCCTCCCTCGCGCACTCGATGGAAGAGGCGCTGCAGGTGCAGGCCGGCATCGGCTTCCCGGTGGTGGTGCGCCCCTCGTTCACCCTCGGCGGCACCGGCGGCGGCATCGCCTACAACCGCGAGGAGTTCGTCGCGATCTGCGAGCGCGGCCTCGACGCCTCGCCGACCCACGAGCTGCTGATCGAGGAATCGGTGCTCGGCTGGAAAGAGTTCGAGATGGAGGTGGTGCGCGACCGCAAGGACAACTGCATCATCGTCTGCTCGATCGAGAACCTCGACCCGATGGGCATCCATACCGGCGACTCGATCACCGTCGCCCCGGCGCAGACCCTCACCGACAAGGAATACCAGATCCTGCGCGACGCCTCGATCGCCGTGCTGCGCGAGATCGGCGTCGACACCGGCGGCTCGAACGTGCAGTTCGCCATCAACCCCGACAATGGCAGCATGCTGATCATCGAGATGAACCCGCGCGTGTCGCGCTCATCCGCGCTTGCTTCCAAGGCGACGGGATTCCCCATCGCCAAGGTCGCCGCCAAGCTCGCCATCGGCTACACGCTCGACGAGATCGCCAATGAAGTGACCGGCGGCGCGACGCCGGCGTCGTTCGAGCCGACGATCGACTACGTCGTCACCAAGGTGCCCCGCTTTGCGTTCGAGAAATTCCCCCAGGCCAACGATCGCCTCACCACCCAGATGAAATCGGTCGGCGAAGTCATGGCCATCGGCCGCACCTTCCAGGAGTCGTTCCAGAAGGCGCTGCGCGGCCTGGAGATCGGCGTCGATGGCCTGAACCAGCGCACGCGCGATCGCGAGACGCTCGAGCGCGAGCTCGGCGAGCCCGGGCCCGAGCGCATCTGGTACGTGGGCGACGCTTTCGAGAACGGCTTCACGCTCGAGGAAGTGCACCGCCTCACGCACATCGACCCGTGGTTCCTCGATCAGATCAAGCAGATCGTCGAGCTCGAGATGGAGCTCGACGACCGGCGGCTGGACGACATCGATGCGGCGACGCTGCGCACGCTGAAGCGCAAAGGGTTTTCCGACCGGCGCCTCGGCTACCTGTTCAATACCGACGAAACAGCCGTGCGCGCCAAGCGCCACAAGCTCGGCATCCGGCCGGTGTACAAGCGCGTCGATACCTGCGCCGCCGAGTTCGCGACCAAGACGGCGTACCTGTACTCGACGTATGAGGAGGAATGCGAGGCCGAGCCCAGCCAGCGGAAGAAGGTGATGGTGCTCGGCGGCGGGCCGAACCGCATCGGCCAGGGCATCGAGTTCGACTACTGCTGCGTGCATGCAGCGCTCGCGCTGCGTGAAGATGGTTTTGAAACCATCATGGTGAATTGCAATCCAGAGACGGTCTCGACCGATTACGACACCTCGGACCGCCTGTACTTCGAGCCGCTGACGATGGAGGACGTGCTCGAGATCGTCGACCTGGAGAAGCCGTGGGGCGTGATCGTGCAGTACGGCGGCCAGACGCCGCTGAATCTCGCGCGCGGCCTCGCCGCCGCCGGCGTGCCGATCATCGGCACGAGCGCGGAATCCATCGACGTCGCCGAGGACCGCGAGCGCTTCCAGAAGCTGCTCGACAAGCTCAAGCTGCGCCAGCCGCCCAACCGCACCGCGCGCTCGGCGCCCGAGGCCGTGAAGCTCGCCGAGGAGATCGGCTACCCGGTGGTGGTGCGGCCAAGCTACGTGCTCGGCGGGCGCGCAATGGAGATCGTGCACCAGCAAGCGGATCTCGAGCGCTATATGCGCGAGGCGGTCAAGGTTTCAAACGATTCACCCGTCCTTCTGGACCGTTATCTCACGGACGCCATTGAGGTGGACGTCGACTGCGTCTGCGACGGCCCCGAAGTATTGATCGGCCTCGCGAGCCACATCGAGCGCGAGCTCAAGCGCCAGACCGCGCAGCTCGCGCGCGCCTTGAAAGTGGTCGGCCTGATGAACGTCCAGTACGCGATCCAGCGCGACACGGTTTACGTTCTGGAAGTCAATCCCCGCGCGTCGCGCACGGTCCCCTATGTTTCCAAGGCCACCGGCCAGGCGCTCGCCAAGATCGCCGCGCGCTGCATGGCGGGCAAGACGCTGCGCGAGCAGCGCGCCGATGAGGTCACGCCGACCTATTTCTCGGTGAAAGAGGCAGTGTTCCCCTTCGCCCGCTTCCCCGGCGTCGATACCATCCTCGGTCCCGAGATGAAATCGACCGGCGAGGTGATGGGCGTAGGCGAGACCTTCGGCGAGGCCTTCGTCAAGTCGCAGCTCGCCGCGGGCGTGCGGATGCCGACCGGCGGCAAGGCCTTCATCAGCGTGCGCGACGGCGACAAGCTCGCCGCGGTGCAGGTGGCGCGAGATCTGGCTGACCTCGGCTTCTCGATCCTCGCCACGCGCGGCACCGCGGCCGTTCTTAGCTCGCACGGCATCCCGGTGACGCAGGTGAATAAGGTGGCCGAGGGCCGGCCGCACATCGTCGACATGATCAAGAACGGCGACGTGAACTTCATCGTCAACACCACCGAAGTACCACCTCGCCGCGCTCGAGCCCTACCGCCTGCAGGACCTGCACGCGCGCCTGCGTCAGGTGCGCGTCGAAACGGTGACCCCATGAAAGCCCCCATGACCCGGCGCGGCGCAGAGCTGCTGCGCAGCGAACTGCAACAGCTGAAGAACGTCGAGCGTCCGCGCAACTCGGCAGCCATTGCCGAAGCGCGCTCGCACGGTGATCTATCCGAGAACGCGGAATACGAGGCCGCCCGCAACCACCAGGGCATGATCGAGGCGCGGATCCGCGACATCGAGGCGAAGCTCGCCAACGCGCAGATCGTCGACCCGAAGCTGGTCGATGCCGAGGGCCGCTGCGTGTTCGGCGCCACCGTCGACATCGAGAGCGACGGCGAGCGCGCCACCTGGCAGATCGTCGGCGAGGACGAGGCCGACATCAAGGCCGGCCGCATCTCCTACTCCTCGCCGATCGGCAAGGCGCTCATCGGCAAGGAGTCCGGCGAGATCGTCAACGTCCAGACTCCCGGCGGCGTGAAGCGCTACGAGATCCTCGACGTACGCTACGAGTAGTCGGGGACTGAGCCCGAACTACTTCAGCACGGCGCTTTTGTCCGGTTGTCCTAGGTGAACGCCGCGGCGCAAGGCCGCAGTGCCGCCGAACCTTTGTGCCAACCAGTCTTTTTCGGCAGACTGAAAGCGGACATATAAGCGCCCAAGTCTCGATACAGCAGCAACAAGCCGACCGAGAAGCTATTAGTAGGCATTGCACGGCCCATTTTCTCGCCGACCAGAAGTTACCGGCTGCCCCGCTCGCGGCAATCTATCAGCAAGAGGTGCTAGCGCAGGAAACATGCAGTTGTGCCGCTGACCGCGTAACGTCCAATGACCTCCTTTCGAAGGCCATCGCCGTC
>VBCP01000045.1 GCA_005888925.1 Betaproteobacteria bacterium
AAAGGCCGATCACCGCGACCAGGAAGTTGATGCCCCGGAAAAGCTCGCTCCAGCCGAACGTCATGCGCAACTGGCCCGAGACGGTGTCCATGCCAACGCCGGCGAGCAGCAGGCCGAGCGACATCGAGATCAGCGTCTTGTGCTTTTCCTCGCGTCCCAACCCGACGAAGGAGCAGAAGGTGAGCAGGTAGACCGAGAAGAATTCCGGCGGCCCGAAGCGCAGCGCGAACGAGGCGATGCCCGGCGCGAGGAACGTGATCAGCAGCACCGCGACCAACGAGCCGATGAACGACGAAGTAAACGCCGCCGTGAGGGCTTCGGCCGCCTTGCCCTGCTGCGCCATCGGATAGCCGTCGAAGGTGGTGGCGACCGACCAGGCTTCGCCGGGGATGTTGAACAGGATCGAGGTGATCGCGCCGCCGAACAGCGCTCCCCAGTAGATGCAGGAGAGCATGACGATCGCCGAGGTCGGATCCATCGTGAAAGTGAGCGGCAGCAGGATCGCGACGCCGTTCGGACCGCCAAGGCCGGGCAGCACGCCGACGAAAATGCCGAGCACTAGGCCGAGCATCATCAGCGCGAGCGTCTTCCAGGTGAGAAGCACGCCGAAGCCGTACATCAGGAGCTGGAACGCCTCCATGGTTCGAGGCTAGAAGCCGAGCAGGGCTTCGAGCGGCCCCTTGGGCATGATGACGTCGAATGCGACGTCGAAAGTAACGAACATCGCCACCGAAAAGACCAGCGCAGTCACCACGGACTTCCAGACTGCAATGCGCCCCACCCAGATCATGAAACCGGCGATCAGCAGGAAGCTCGCGACGTAGAGCCCGAGCCACTGCATGAAAAGACAAAAGAGCAGCGTCGGCCCAAGCACCTGCAGCACGCGGCGGAGCTGCTCGCGGCGCACGAACACCTCGCTTTCAGTGCGGCGGGCGGCGAACTCCTTGACGATGCCATAGAGGCTCGCGCCCGCGAGGATCACCGAAAGGTAGAACGGAAAGTAGCCGGCCTGCGGTCCGGTCGAATCCCAGGACATCCCGGTGCGCCAGTTGTCGAAAGCGAGCACGCCGGCGAGTGCCAGCAGCACCAGCGAGACCCCGATGTCGACGCTACGGCTGCTGGCGACAGCCGGCGAATCGGCCGGCTGCTCTTCGGGCGCCGCCATCAGTTGGCGACGAAGCCCGCCTCGGTCATCAGGCTCTTATTGAGCGCGTCGTCCTCTTCCAGGAACTTGAGCATGTCCTTGCCGGTGAGGAAGATCGGCTTCAGCGCCTGCTTCTCCATGTACTCCTTGTATTCGGCGGTCTGCGTCACCTTGCGGAACAACTCGACGTAGAACGCCGCCTGATCGGCCGTCACCTTCCCGGGCAGGAACATCGCGCGCAGCATCAGGTACTGCACGTCGAGTCCTTCCTCCTTGCAGGTCGGGACGTCGTTCCACGACTGCTTGTCGGTGACCTTGCTCTTGTACTGGATGCGCTCCTTGTCGAACACGCACAGCGCGCGCACCTGGCCGGCGCGCCAGACCTCGAGGTTCTCCGAGGGATTGTTGACGTTCGATTGCGTGTGGTTGCCGACGAGCTGCGTGGCGGCTTCGCCGCCCGACTTGTACGGCAGGTAAGCGAACTTGGCGCCGGTCTTCTTCTCGATGAATACGGTGAGCACGTGGTCCTCGCGCTTGGAGCCGGTGCCGCCCATCTTGAACGGCGGGTTGGCGGCCTTTGCGGCGGCGATGAAATCCTTCACGTTGGCGTGCGGCAGCGTGGTGTTGTCCCATAGGATGAACTGGTCGAGCGCCACCACCGACACCGGAGTCAACTCGCGCCAGTTGAAGGGAATCTTCGCCGACAGCGGCAGCATGTAGATGAGCGAGTAGGCGATCAGCACTCTGTTCGGATCGCCGGCGCTCGACTTCATGTACATCAGCGCCTCGGCGCCCGAGGCGCCGCCCTTGAGCGACACGACCATCGGCTGCTTCATCAGGCTGTTTTTCTGGATCGCCGCCTGCATCATCCGAGCCATCTGGTCGGATGCGCCCCCAGCCCCGGCGGCCACCACGATCTCGACCGGCTTGGTCGGCTCCCATGCCAGCGCGGAGCCGCTCAGCGCGAGGGCGGCAAGCCCTGCGGTCACAACGCGAATCGTCATCTTTATCCTCCTCCTGGTTTTGCTCGTGGTGCTGCTAGGCGACTTTGCGGGCCGGCGCCTTCGCGCACTCCGAGAGATACTCCATCGCGGCTTTCACGCCCTCCTTTTTCACCGGAACCGCGGCGAGCGCAAGCCCCATTTCGACGCCGGCGAGCGTGCCCATCAGCATCAGATCGTTGAAATCGCCGAGATGCCCGATGCGGAACATCTTGCCGCCGAGCTTGGTGAGGCCGGTACCGAGCGATAGATCGAAGGCATCGAGGATCACCTTGCGCACCCGGTCGGCATCCTGGCCGGCCGGCATCAGCACTCCAGTGAGCGAGGCCGATTGCTCGCGCGGATCAAGCGCGAACACTTCGAGGCCCCAGGCGCGCACTGCGCGCCGCGTCGCTTCGGCGTGGCGCTGGTGGCGCGCGAACACTGCATCGAAGCCCTCCTCGTCGAGCAGCATCTTCAGCGCCTCGGCCAGCCCGTACAGCAGGTTGGTCGCCGGCGTGTACGGGAAGTAGCCGTTCTTGCCGTTGGCGATCATTTCATCCCAGGCCCAATAGCTGCGCGGCAGCCGCGCTGATTTGCCGGCCGCGAGCGCCTTGGGCGAGACGCAATTGAAGGAGAGTCCCGGCGGCAGCATCAGGCCTTTCTGCGAACCGGCAACCGTGACGTCCACGCCCCACTCGTCGTGCCGATAGTCCATCGATGCCAGGGACGAGATGGTGTCGACCATGAACAGCGCCGGGTGACCCGCCGCGTCGATCGCGCGGCGCACCTCCGCGATGCGCGAGGTGACGCCGGTCGAGGTTTCGTTGTGCACCAGGCCTACCGCCTTGATGCGCTTCTGCGCATCCGCGCGCAGGCGCTTCTCGATCGCCTCGGGGTCGGCGCCGCGGCGCCAGTCGCCGGCAATGAACTCCACCTCCAGTCCGAGCTTGGCCGCCATCTTCTGCCACAGCGTCGCGAAGTGCCCAGTCTCATACATCAGCACGCGATCGCCGGGCGAGAGCGTGTTGACGAGTGCGGCCTCCCAGGCGCCGGTGCCCGAGGCCGGATAGATCACCACCTCGCCCTGCGTGCTTTTGAACACGCGCTTCAGGCCCGCGAGCACGCTCTTGCCGAGCGTCGCGAATTCGGGTCCGCGGTGATCGATCGTCGGGAAGTCGATCGCGCGCAGCACGCGATCGGGGACATTCGTGGGTCCCGGTATCTGGAGAAAGTGGCGGCCGGCGCGTCGAGGCATTGCGGTATTCTAACTGTGGCCTCGATGAACGCTCCCTTGATCCCTGTCAAGTTCATGCCCAGCGAACGCTCGTCTCTCGCCGCGCGACTGCGCATGGAATTGGACGCCGAGATTTTGTTCGACGCGGCGAGTCGGGGCCGCTATTCCACCGACGCCTCCATCTACCAGCTCGAGCCGCTCGGCGTCGTCGTGCCGCGCAGCGAAGACGCGGTACGCGGGGCCCTCGCCATCGCCGCCGAGGAAGGCGTGCCGATCCTGGCGCGCGGCGCCGGCAGCTCGCAATGCGGGCAGGCGGTGGGCAAGGCGCTGATCATCGATCACAGCAAGCACCTGAACCAGATCATCGAAGTGGACGGCGCGCGCGCGGTGGTGCAACCGGGCGTGGTGCTCGATCAGCTCAACGCCGCGCTGCGGCCCAAGGGATGGTGGTTTCCGGTCGACGTGTCGACGAGTGCCCAGGCGACCATCGGCGGCATGGCAGGCAACAACTCCTGCGGCTCGCGCTCGATCGCCTACGGCAACATGGTGCACAACGTGCTCGCGATCGATGCGTGCACCGTCGGCGGCGAGCGCTGGCGCTTCGGCCCGATGGACGAGGTAGGCGGGCCGCCGGAGTACCGCGCATTTGTCTCCAGACTCAAAGCACTGTACGAGCGTGAGAAGGCGGAAATCGAAGCGCGCTTTCCCAAACTCCTGCGCAAGGTCGCCGGGTATAACCTCGACCATCTCGGCCCGCCGTATGCCAACGCAGCTCACCTGCTGGTGGGCTCGGAAGGCACCCTCGCCTACTCGGAGCGGCTGCATCTCAAGCTCTCGCGAATCCCGGCGAAGCGCGCGCTCGGCGTGTGCCACTTCGCGAAGTTCCATACGGCGATGGAGCTGACGCAGCACATCGTCAAGCTCGGTCCGAGCGCGGTCGAGCTGGTCGACCGCACCATGATCGGTCTCGCGCGCGACATTGCCGCCTTTCGCAAGACGGTCGACGCATTCATCAAGGGCGACCCCGAGGCCATTCTGCTGGTCGAATTCTCCGGCGAGGAGGACCAGCTGCCGCGGCTCAAGCAGCTCACGGCGCTGATGGGCGATCTCGGCATGCCCGGCAGCGTGGTCGAGGTCGCCGATGCGGCCGCGCAGCGCGCGCTTTGGGAAATGCGCAAGGCCGGCCTGAACATCATGATGTCGATGAAGGGTGACGGCAAGCCGGTCTCCTTCATCGAGGACTGCGCCGTGCCGCTCGAGCACCTCGCTGAGTACACCGCGCGACTGACCGCGGTGTTCGAAAAGCACGGCACGCGCGGCACCTGGTATGCGCATGCTTCGGTCGGCACGCTCCACGTGCGGCCGATCCTCGACATGCGGCGCGACGGTGCCTTGAAAATGCGCGCCATCGCGGAAGAAGCCTGCGCGATGGTGAAGCAGTACAAGGGCGCGTACTCGGGCGAGCACGGCGACGGTCTGGTGCGCTCGGAATGGATCGCGCCCTTCTTCGGCCCGCGCCTGACCGCGGCGCTCGGCGAGATCAAGTCCTGGCTCGACCCGCGCGGCCTGATGAACCCCGGCAAGATCGTCGATCCGCCGAAGATGGACGACGCGTCGCTGTTTCGCTTCAAGCCGGGCTATGCCACCGAGGTGCCGGCTACTGCGCTGGATTGGAGCGAATGGGGCGGCTACGACAAGGCCGTCGAGATGTGCAACAACAACGGCCATTGCCGCAAGTTCGACGCCGGGACGATGTGCCCCTCATACCGCGCGACGCACGACGAGATCCATCTCACCCGCGGGCGCGCCAACACCCTGCGCCTCGCGCTTTCCGGACAGCTCGGCGCCGAAGGCGACCAGGCGGTGAAGGAAGCCCTCGATCTTTGCGTGTCGTGCAAGGGCTGCAAGCGCGAATGCCCGACCGGCGTCGACATGGCGCGTATGAAGATCGAGTTCCTCGCGCAGTACAACGGCAAGCACGGCTTCAGCGCACGCGACCGCGCTGTGGCTTATCTGCCGCGCTATGCAGCACTGGCTGCTGCTTTCGCGCCGCTCGCGAATACCGCTACGCGCGTGCTGCAAAGGCCGCTCGGCTTCGCGGCGCGCCCGCTGCCGCGCTGGCGCCGCGACTATTTCCGCGACACGGGTGTCGAAGACGGCGACGTGCTCCTGTTCGTCGACACCTTCAACCGGTACTTCGAGCCCGAGAATGCGCACGCCGCGAAGGCGGTGCTTGAAGCGGCCGGCTACCGCGTGCAAGTCCCTGCAGGTTTGTGTTGCGGACGCACTTTCCTCTCGGTCGGCATGGTCGATCAGGCGAGGCGCGAAGCGCAGCGCGTGCTCGAGGTGCTGGGCCCGGCGCTCGCGCGCGGCGTACCGGTGATCGGACTGGAGCCCTCGTGCCTGCTTTCGCTGCGCGATGAATTCCCGGTGCTGGTAAAGGGAGCAGAAGCGCTGGCGCAGAACTCGTTCCTGCTGGAGGAGTTCCTCGCGCGCAAGCCCGGCCGGCTCAAGTTCCGGGAGATGAAGCAGGGCGTGCTGCTCCACGGCCACTGCCACCAGAAAGCATTCGATGCAATGCCGGCCGTGCACAAACTGTTGGCGATGGTGCCGGGGCTGACGGTGAAAACCATAGAGGCGAGCTGCTGCGGCATGGCCGGCAGCTTCGGCTACGAGGCCGAGCACGTGGAGATGTCCATGAAGATGGCGGAGATGACGCTGTTGCCTGCGATCCGCAACGCCCCGCACGACATGCTGGTCGCCGACGGCACGAGCTGTCGGCATCAGATCGCGGACGGCACCGGGCGCCATGCGCTGCACGTCGCTCGCGTGCTCGAGGCCGCACTCAGCGCCTAGCGGTGCTCCAAAACCAGAGGGCAAGGCCACCGGCGATCATCGGCAGGCACAGCCATTGGCCCATCGTCAGGCCGAACGCGAGATAACCGAGAAACGCGTCGGGCTCGCGCGCAAACTCAGCGACGAAGCGCAGCGCGCCATAGCCGATCAGGAAAAGCGCGGACACCTGCCCGCGCGGGCGCGGCCTCGCCGAGAACCACCACAGCAGCACGAACAGCGCAATGCCCTCGAGCGCGAATTGGTAGAGCTGCGACGGATGGCGCGGCAGCTCGCCGGCGTTGCGAAACAGCATCCCCCACGGCAGCGTCGTGCTGCGGCCCCAGAGCTCGCCGTTGATGAAATTACCCATGCGCCCCGCGGCGATGCCGAGCGGCACCAGCGGCGCCACGAAGTCCATCAGGCGCAGATAATCGATGCGATGGCGCCACGCGGCGAAGCTCATCGCGAGCATCACGCCAAGCAGCCCGCCGTGGAACGACATGCCTCCCTGCCACACGGCGAAGATCTCCAGCGGATGGCTCGCGTAGTGCCCGGGCTTGTAGAACAGCACGTAGCCCAGGCGCCCGCCGAGAATCACGCCGAGCACCGCGAGAAACAAGAGATCGTCGAACTGCGCGCGCGTCACGGGCGCGAGGCCCTTGCCGATGCGCCGCAGGCCGAGCCACCAGCCGGCGGCGAAGCCGAGCAGGTACATGAGGCCGTACCAGCGCACCGCGAGGGGCCCCACGGAAAAAGCGATCGGATCGATGTCCGGATGGACCAGCACGGCTAAGGCGCCAGGCTTCGCGCGAGCGCGACGAATTCGCGTCCCGGCGCGTCGAGCGTGCCGCGGCGCCACGCGAGCCACAGGTCGAGGCGCGGATGGCGCTCGGCGAGCTCGCGGTAGACCACGCCGCGGCGCCCGAGATTCGACACCGAAGCGGGCACGACCGCTGCACCGAGCCCGCTTGACACGAGGCTCACCACCGTCTGCATCTGGATCGCCTCCTGGGCGATGTTGAGGGACATGCCGGCCTGCGCGGCCAGCTGCGCGACGATATCGTACAAGCGCGGCGCGATCTGCCGCGGAATGGTGACGAACGGTTCGCCGGCCAGCTGCGCCAGCGCGAGCTTGCCGCTGCCGGCGGCAAGGCGGTGCTTCGCCGCCAGCGCGACGACAAAGCGCTCGCGCTGCACGACGAGGTGCTCGAGCCGCGCCGCGCCGGCCACCGGCGGCAGCAGCAGGCCGAAGTCGAGCTCGCCCGCGGCGAGCGCTGCGGCCTGGTCCGGCGACAGCATTTCGCGCAGCGCGAGCCGCACGCACGGCTGCGCGCTCTTGTAGGCCTTGAGCAGGCCCGGCAGCACGCCGTAGTCGGCGAGCGAGACGAAGCCGATGCGCAGCCGCGCGTGCGCTCCCGCGGCCATCGCGCGCAGCTCGTGGACGGTGCGCTCGAGATGGCCGGTCACGCGCCGCGCCTCCTCCAAGAGGCGCGTGCCCTGCGGCGTGAGCTCGACGCGTCGCCGGCTGCGAGTGAAAAGCGCGACGCCGAGCTGATCCTCGAGCGCGCGAATCGCGCGCGACAGCGGCGGCTGCGAGATGTGCAGCGCCTCGGCGGCGCGGCCGAAATGCAGCCGCTCGGCGACCGCCACGAAATACCGCAACTGCCGTAAATCGGGCAGATTCATACCGCAAGGGTATTACACGCGCACGCCGATGGCATTGGCCGCGCGGCCGGCGCGGGCGCAAAATCGCCGGCTCGAGGAGGACTCCCCATGGCCGGCTACAACCGCCGCTCGAAGCTCATCACCCAAGGCGTGGCGCGCTCGCCCAACCGCGCGATGCTGCGCGCCGTGGGCTTCGGCGACGCCGATTTCGACAAGCCGATCGTCGGCGTGGCGAACGGCCACTCGACCATGAACCCTTGCAATGCCGGCATCCAGCCGCTCGTCGAACGCGCGGTGGCGGCGCTCGAGCAGGCCGGCGCGAAGCCGCAGACCTTCGGCTTTCCGACCGTGACCGACGGCATCGGCATGGGCACCGAAGGGATGAAGTACTCGCTGATCTCGCGCGAAGTGATCGCCGATGCGATCGAGACCGCCGTCAACGGCCAGTGCATGGACGGCGTGCTGTGCGTCGGCGGCTGCGACAAGAACATGCCCGGCGCCATGATGGCCATGGCGCGGATCAACGTGCCGGGGCTTTTCGTCTACGCCGGAACCATCAAGCCGGGCTTCTGGAAAGGCCAGAAGCTCACCATCGTGAGCCCGTTCGAAGCGGTCGGCGCGTTCAGCGCCGGCAAGATGTCGCGCGAGGATTTCGAGGGCATCGAGAAAAACGCCTGCCCGAGTGTGGGCGCCTGCGGCGGCCAGTACACCGCGAACACCATGAGCTCGTCGTTCGAGGCGCTGGGGATGAGCCTCCTTGGGTCGTCGCAGATTGCGTCGCCCGATCCGCAGAAGGCCGATTCGGCGGCCGAATCGGCCCGCGTGCTGCTCGAGGCGGTGAAGCACGACCTCAAGCCGCGCGACATCGTCACGCGCAAATCGATCGAGAATGCCGTCGCGCTGGTGATGGCGACGGGCGGCTCGACCAACGCGGTGCTGCATTACCTCGCGATCGCGTCCGCGGCGGGCGTCAAGTGGACCATCGACGACTTCGAGCGCGTGCGGCGCAACGTGCCGCTCCTTTGCAACCTGAAACCGTTCGGACCTTACGTGGCGACGGATTTTCACGCCGCCGGCGGCGTGCCGCAGGTGCTGAAAATGCTGCTCGACGCGGGCGTGGTCCACGGCGCGTGCATGACCATCACCGGCAAGACCCTCGCCGAGGAACTGAAGGCCGTGCCGAGTGCGCCGCGCGCGGACCAGGATGTCATCCGGCCGATGGACCGGCCGCTTTATCGCGAAGGCCACCTCGCGATCCTCAAGGGCAATCTCGCGCCGGAGGGTTGCGTGGCGAAAATCGCCGGACTGAAGAGCACGTCGATCACCGGGCCCGCGCGCGTGTTCGATTCCGAAAACGCGAGCATGAAGGCGATCCTGGCGAAGCGCATCAAGCCGGGCGACGTCATCGTGATCCGCTATGAAGGTCCCAAGGGCGGCCCCGGCATGCAGGAAATGCTGGCGCCGACTTCGGCGCTCATCGGCCAGGGGCTGGGCGAATCGGTCGGCTTGCTGACCGACGGGCGTTTCTCCGGCGGCACCTGGGGCATGGTGGTCGGCCACGTCGCGCCCGAAGCCTATGTCGGCGGACCGATCGCCTTCATAAAAGAAGGCGACTCGATCACCATCGACGCCAAGAAGCGCCTGATCCAGCTCAACGTGTCGGCAAAGGAGCTCGCGCAGCGGCGCAAGAAATGGAAGGCGCCGAAGCCGCGCTACACGCGCGGGCTGATGGCGAAGTACATGAAGCTCGTCTCGACCGCGTCGCTCGGCGCCATCACCGATTCAGAAGCTTGAGCCGGGCTGCTTGAGGAATTCGAGCTCCTCGGGCGTGCTTTCGCGGCCGAGGATGGCGTTGCGGTGGGGAAAGCGCCCGAAGCGCCGGATGACGTCGCGATGCGCGATCGCATAGCGGTGCACGTCCTCCGTTTCGGCGAAGGCGGCGAGCGGCGCGGTCAGCGTACAGGCACGCTCCTGGTCTTCCAGCACCTCGCTGTGCTCGAACGGCAGATAGATAAACAGGCGCTCCACCGGCAAAGCGTTGCGGTCATCAGCGCGTTGCACCGCCAATTTCGCCGTTTCGAGCGCCAGCGCATCGGTGGCGAAGGCGTGCGGCGTGCCGCGAAACATGTTGCGCGGGAACTGGTCGAGCACCAGGATGCGCGCAAGCCGCTCGCGAGCGCTGTCGAGCCATTCGCGCCCGTCGGCTAACTCCTCATACAGGCCGAGAAAGCGCTGCCTCACCTCGGTATCAAAAGCGGACTGCTTTTCGAACCAGTGCTTGTGTCGCTTGCCGTATTCGGCGCTCGGGCCGAACCAGAAAGCGAGCACGTCGGCTGCGCGGTAGTTGGGCATGGCGGCAAATGTTAAGCTCCGCGCGCCCTAACCACACTCGGAGTGCTCATGATCGCCACGCTTCGCCGCCTCATCGCAAGTCTGCTCGTAATCTGCATCGCCGTACCGCTGCCCTCGCAGGGCGCAATGCTGCCTACCGATTCGGCACTCGGCGCGGCTCAGCGCGAGCAGGTGAACCGCCTGCTCGAACGCGCCGACGTGCAGGCGCGGCTCGCGGACTTCGGGGTGAAGGCCGGTGACCTTAAGGCGCGCGTTGCCGCGCTCACGGACGACGAAGTGGCCCAGCTCGGCGCGAAGATCGATAGCTTGCCGGCCGGCGCCGACGGCGGCGCCCTCATCGGCGCGCTGGTGCTGATCTTCATCGTGCTCCTCATCACCGATATCCTCGGCCTGACGAAGATCTTCCCGTTCACGCGGCCGATCAAGTAATGCACAGCTAGTCGAGCGGCCCCCGCCGTGAGGCGGGGGTTTTGCTTTGCAGATGCCGAACCGCCTCGCGCGCGAAACCTCGCCGTATCTCCAGCAGCACGCCGCCAATCCGGTGGACTGGTATCCGTGGGGCGCGGAAGCGCTGGAACGCGCGCGGCGCGAAGACAGGGCGATCCTGCTCTCGATCGGCTATTCGGCCTGTCACTGGTGCCACGTGATGGCGCACGAGAGCTTCGAGGATCCGGCGGTGGCGGAGCTCATGAACCGCCTTTTCGTCAACGTGAAGGTCGACCGCGAAGAGCGGCCCGACCTCGACCAGATCTACCAGACGGCGCACCAGATGCTCGCGCAGCGCACCGGCGGCTGGCCGCTGACGATGTTCCTGACGCCCGAGGGCGCTCCATTCTTTGGTGGAACCTACTTTCCGAAAGAGCCGCGGTACGGCATGCCGGCGTTTCCCGATCTGTGCAAGCGCATCGCGGCCATCTGGCGCGACAAGCGTGCCGAGATCGCCGCCCAGAACGAGCAGGTGCTGCAGGCGTTTGCCCGCACGCTGCCCCAGGACGTCGCCGCGCCGGCCGAGTTCTCGCAGAGCGTGCTGCGCGCCATGCTCGACAATCTGCGGGCGAATTTCGACGCCACGCTCGGCGGCTTCGGTTCCGCGCCGAAGTTTCCACATCCCGCCGACCTCGAGCTCTGCCTGCGCGAGGGCGAAAAGGACATGGCGCTCGTGACGCTCGAGCGCATGTGCGAGGGCGGCATCTACGATCAGCTGGGCGGCGGCTTCTGCCGCTACAGCGTCGATGCCGAGTGGTCGATACCGCACTTCGAGAAGATGCTCTACGACAATGGGCCGCTGCTCGGGCTGCTCGCCGACGCCTGGCTCGTCACCGGCGCGCCGCTCTATGCGCGCTGCGCGGAAGAGACCGCCGGCTGGCTCGTGCGCGAGATGCAGTCTGCCGAGGGCGGCTACTACTCGTCTCTGGACGCGGACAGCGAGCACGAGGAGGGCAAGTTCTACGTCTGGGACCGCGACGAGGTCCGCTCGCTCCTGACGCCGGAGGAATATGCCGCCTTCGCGCCGCGCTTCGGCATCGAGCGCGCGCCAAACTTCGAGAAGCGGCACTGGCACCTGCGACTCACGGGATCTATCGAACGGGATCCTCTAGTCGATGCGGCGCGCGCGAAACTGTTCGCCGCCCGGGAAAAGCGCGTGCGGCCAGGCCGCGACGAAAAGGTGCTCGTGTCCTGGAACGCGCTCGCCATCCGCGGCATGGCGCATGCCGGCCGGGTCTTTGCCCGGCCGGACTGGATCGCTTCGGCGCGGCGTGCGCTCGACTTCATTCGCAGCCGCATGTCGCGCGAGGGCCGGCTGCTCGCCACGTACAAGGATGATCGCGCGCATCTCAACGCCTACCTCGACGATTACGCCTTCCTGATCGCCGCGCTCCTCGAGCTGATGCAGGCCGAGTTTTCGCCCGGCGATCTGGCGTTCGCCGCCGAGCTGGCGGAAACGCTGCTGGGCGAGTTCGAGGATGCCGAGGCGGGCGGCTTCTTCTTCACCGGCAAGAGCCATGAGCGCCTGTTCCATCGCCCCAAGCCCGGCCACGACCAGGCGACGCCGTCCGGAAACGCGCTCGCCGCCTGGACGCTGGCACGGCTGGCGATGCTGACCGGCGAAGACCGGTATGCGCGCGCGGCGCAGCGCACCGTGGCGCTGTTCTATCCGCAGATGCGCGACTACCCGGCCGGCTTCGCCGCCATGGCGGCGGCGCTTGCCGAGCAACTCGTCCCGACGAAGCTCGCGGTGCTGCGCGGCCGGGGGCCGGAGCTCGAGCGCTGGCGCGAGGAGTTCGCGCGCGAATACCTGCCCGATGCCCTGGTGCTGGTGCTGCCCGACGGCGTTGACGGGCTCCCGGTGCCGCTCGACAAGCCGCAGCGCCCGCAGCCGGTCAACGGATGGCTGTGCCGGGGCGTTATATGCCTGGAGCCCATCAGCGATCTCATACAATTGAAGGCAGCATGCAAGGAGACACCATGAAACAGGCTGCACTGTTCCTCGCCCTGGCGGCAGCCGCGGCGCTGCCCGCGCACGCCCAGGAGGAACTCGCGAAGAAGCACAACTGCCTCGCCTGCCACGCCACCGACAAGAAGCTCGTCGGGCCTTCCTACAAGGACGTCGCGGCGAAATACCGCGGCGATGCCGGCGCCCAGGCGAAGCTCGCCGACAAGGTGAAAAAGGGCGGCCAAGGGGTCTGGGGCCAGGTGCCGATGCCGCCCAATGCCCAGGTGCCCGACGCCGACATCAACGCCCTGGTGAAGTGGATCCTGTCGCAGAAGTAGCCTGAGCCGGCCGCGCTGCGGTCGATTTCCGAGGGGGGGCGGAGGTAATATATCCGCCCCCAGAAAGCCAGAAACCCTCGGAGAACCCAATGAAGAAGACCAGGCTTGCAGTTTCACTGCTTGCGGCTGCGCTCGCCATGGCCGGGTGCAGCAAAGAGGCACCCAAGACCGAAGCCAAGAAGGCGGACGCCGGCAAGGCCGCCAGCGCCTTGGCTGCGGAAGTGAAAATCGGCCACGTCGGGCCGCTCACCGGCGGCATCGCACACCTCGGCAAGGACAACGAGAACGGCGCGCGCCTCGCGGTCGAGGAAGCCAATGCCGCCGGCATCAAGATCGACGGCAAGGAGGTGAAGTTCACGTTCGTCGCCGAGGACGATCAGGCCGATCCGAAAGTGGGCACGACCGTGGCGCAAAAGCTGGTCGACGCGAAAGTCGCGGGCGTCGTCGGCCATTTGAACTCCGGCACCTCGATTCCCGCCTCGCCGATCTACAACCAGGCGGGCATCCCGGTGATCTCCGGCTCGGCCACCAACCCCAAGCTCACCGAGCAGGGCTTCAAGAACCAGTTCCGCGTCGTCGGCCGCGACGATCAGCAGGGCCCGGCGATCGCGAGCTATCTCGCGAGCGCCAAGAAGCCCAAGCTCGTGGCGGTGATCGATGACGCGACGGCGTATGGCGAAGGCATCGCCAACGAGGTGGAGAAAACGCTCAAAGCCGCCAACATCAAGGTGCTGCCGCGCGAGAAAGGCACCGACAAGACGACCGACTGGAAAGCGGTGCTGACCAAGTTGCGCGGCCGCAATCCCGACGCCGTGTTCTACGGCGGCATGGACGCGACCGGCGGGCCGCTGATGAAGCAGGGGCGCGAGCTCGGCATGAAGGCGGTGTTCTCCTTCGGCGACGGCGCTTGCACCGACAAGATGAAGGAGCTGGCGGGCGATGCGGCCGAAGGGCTGCTGTGCTCGCAGGCGGGCATCCCGCCGCAGGCCGCGTCGAAGAAGTTTCTCGATGCGTACAAGAAAAAATTCAACAGCGACCCGCTCCTCTATGCGCCCTTCACCTACGACGCCGTCTTCCTGCTGATCGAGGCGATGAAGAAGGCTGACTCGAGCGATCCGAAGAAATACCTCGCCGAGCTGCAGAAGATCAGCTACACCGGCGCCACCGGGCAGATCGCCTTCGACGAAAAGGGCGACCGCAAGGATGCCGAGATGACGATCTTCACCATGAAGGGCGGCAAGATCGAGCCGATCGCCGTGATCAAGAGCGGCAAGACGGTGACCTACGACGAGTTCGTGAAGACGATGGGCAAGTAGGCGGCACGCGCGCCCTCTAAACGGCACCGCGGGGGTGCCGTTTTTATTTTTGGTTTAGGCTTGCCGGCCGTGGACACGTTTCTGCAGCAGGTCATCAACGGCCTCACCGCGGGAAGCGTGTACGCCGTGGTGGCGCTCGGCTACACCATGGTCTACGGCATCATCCAGCTGATCAACTTCGCGCACGGCGAGGTGGTGATGATCGGCGCGATGGTCGCCTTCACGGTGATCAACGCGCTCGCGCCGGCGGGGCTGCCGCCGCTCGCGGTGGTGCTGATCGGCGGCGCTTGCGCCATACCGGTGTGCGTCCTCGTCGGCTATTCGATGGAGCGGCTCGCCTACCGGCCGCTGCGCCATGCGCCGCGCCTCGCACCGCTCATCACGGCGATCGGCGTCTCGATCATCCTGCAGCATCTCGCGCTCCTCATCTGGAGCCGCAACGTGCTCGCCTTCCCGCAGATCATCCCGTCGCGCACCTACATGATCGCGGGCGCCGCGATCAGCTCCATCCAGATCGCGATCCTCGCCATCTGCTTCGCGCTGATGGCGGGGCTCGCCGTGCTGGTCTATCGCACGCGCCTGGGCACCGCGATGCGCGCGACCGCGCAGAATCCGCAGGTCGCCGGGTTGATGGGCATCGACATCAACCGCGTGATCGCGGCGACCTTCGTCATCGGCGCCGCGCTCGGCGCGGTCGCGGGGGTGCTGTTCGGCACCTATTACGGGCTCGCGCAGTACACCATGGGGTCGATCCTCGGCCTGAAGGCGTTCTCCGCCGCGGTGCTCGGCGGCATCGGCAACATTCCCGGCGCCATGCTCGGCGGCGTGCTGCTCGGCATCGTCGAGGCGCTCGGCGCGGGCTATATCGGCGATCTCACCAATCTCTGCTCGTACGACACGCTCGCCCCGCGCATCGAAGCTTGCGCCGGGGGCGGTAACTTCGTCCTGTTCGGCTCGAACTACCAGGACGTGTTCGCGTTCATCGTGCTGATCCTGGTGCTCGTGTTCCGCCCCTCGGGCCTGCTCGGCGAGCGGGTCGGAGACCGCGCTTGAGGCGCTGGCATTCGCACCGCGTCGTACTGTGGGCCGGTGTGGCATTGATTGCCATCAGCCTGGCGGTGCTGCCCTTCGCGCTCGCCCAGGTCGGCACCACCTGGGTGCGCATCACGAACTACGCCATCCTGTACGTGCTGCTCGCGCTCGGCCTCAACATCGTGGTCGGCTTCGCCGGGCTGCTCGATCTCGGCTACGTCGCCTTCTACGCCGTCGGCGCGTACACTGCCGTTCTGGGTGATCCTGCCGATCGGGGCGGCCGTCGCCGCGCTCTTCGGCGTGCTGCTGGGCGCGCCCACCCTCAAGCTGCGCGGCGACTACCTCGCCATCGTCACGCTCGGCTTCGGCGAGATCGTGCGCATCTTCCTCAACAACCTGTCGCGGCCGGTGAACATCACCAGCGGGCCGCAGGGCATCGCGCGCATCGATCCGTTCAAGCTCGGCGAGTTCAACTTCGCCCGGCTCGAGAGCTTCGCCGGGCTCGAGTTCAGCGGGCCGGTCAAGTACTACTACCTGCTGCTCGCGGTGATGCTCGCGGTGATCCTCGTCAACCTGCGCCTGCAGAACTCGCGCATCGGGCGGGCATGGGAGGCGATCCGCGAGGACGAGATCGCCGCGCGCGCCATGGGCATCAACACCCGCAACCTGAAGCTGCTCGCCTTTGCCATGGGCGCGAGCTTCGGCGGCGTCGCGGGCGGCATGTTCTCGGCGATCCAGGCTTTCATCTCCCCGGAAAGCTTCGTGCTGGTGGAGTCGATCATGGTGGTCTCGATGGTGGTGCTGGGCGGCATGGGCAACATCTGGGGCGTGATCCTCGGAGCGCTGCTGCTGTCGTTCACCCCGGAGATCCTGCGCTGGACGGTCGAGCCGGTGCAGGAGGCGCTCTTCGGCCGCTCGCTGATCGAGCCCGAGGTGATTCGCATGCTGCTTTTCGGCCTCGCGCTCGTGCTCATCATGCTGTTCCGGCCTGCCGGCCTGCTGCCTTCGGCGGTGAGAAAGCGCGAACTCACGGAGCCCGCGGCATGACCGCCCTGCTCGAGGTCGCGGGAGTCAGCAAGCGCTTCGGCGGCTTGCAGGCGCTCGAGGGCGTGTCCTTCACCATCGCGCCGCGCGAGATCTACGGGCTCATCGGGCCCAATGGCGCGGGCAAGACGACGCTCTTTAACCTGCTGACCGGCGTCTACGCCCCCAACGCCGGCAGCTTCCGCTTCGACGGACGCAGCCTTAAGGGATTGGCGCCGCACGAGATCGCCGCAGCCGGCATCGCGCGCACGTTCCAGAACATCCGGCTCTTCGCCAACCTCTCCGCCCTCGAAAACGTGATGATCGGCCGCCACGTGCGCACGCGAGCGGGTGTGATTGGCGCGGTACTGCGCAATCCCGGAACGCTGCGCGAGGAGCGCGATATCGAAAGCCGAGCGCTGACACTGCTCGACTATGTCGGCATCCGCAGCCGCGCGAACGACCGCGCCGGCAGCCTTCCCTATGGCGACCAGCGGCGCCTGGAGATCGCCCGCGCGCTGGCGACCGAGCCGCGCTTGCTCGCGCTCGATGAGCCGGCGGCCGGCATGAACCCTGCCGAGCGCCTCGCGCTCGGCAAGCTGATCCGCCGCATCCGCGATGAAGGCATCACCGTGCTCCTGATCGAGCACGACGTGCGCCTCGTGATGAACGTGTGCGACCGCGTGATGGTGCTCGACTACGGCCACAAGATCGCCGAAGGCGTGCCGGCGGAGGTGCAGCGCGATCCCAAGGTGATAGAGGCCTACCTCGGCACACCGCGTGCTGCTTGAAGTCCGGCAACTCGAAGTCCATTACGGCGGCATTCGCGCCGTTGCCGGAATCGACCTGGAGATCGCCGACGGCGAGCTCGTCTGCCTGATCGGCGCCAACGGCGCCGGCAAGACCTCGACGCTGAAAGCGATCTGCGGCCTGATCGCTTCGCGCAGCGGCACCGTGCGCTACGGCGGCGAGGACATCAGCCGCGCGCCGGTGCACGAGCTGCCGCGCAAAGGCCTCGTCATGGTGCCCGAAGGCCGCGGCATCTTCGCGCAGCTCACCGTGGCGGAGAACCTCGCGATGGGCGCGTATGCGCACGGCGGCGGTGATCCGGCGGCGCAATACGAGCGCTTTCCGCGGCTGGCGGAGCGCCGCCGCCAGATCGCCGGCACGCTTTCCGGCGGCGAGCAGCAGATGCTCGCCCTCGCGCGCGCTCTCATGACGCGGCCGCGCTTGCTGCTGCTCGATGAGCCGTCGATGGGACTCGCGCCGATGATGGTGACCAAGATCTTCGAGCTGGTCCACGACATCGCGGCCCAGGGTGTCACCATCCTGCTCGTCGAGCAGAACGCGCGCGCCGCGCTCGAGCTCGCGCGCCGCGGCTACGTGATGGAGTCGGGCAGTATCACGCTCTCGGGCGAGGCGCGCGCGCTGCTCGACAACCCGCGGGTGCGCGAGGCTTACCTCGGCGAATAAAATGCGCTCATGAGCACTTTGCTGGTATTGACCAACCTGCCCGACCGCGCCGCCGCCGAGCGCCTGGCCGATATGCTGGTGGCGAAGAATCTTGCCGCCTGCGTGAACCTTCTCGCGCCGTGCCGCTCGGTTTATCGCTGGAAAGGCGCGCTGCAGCACGACGAAGAGCATCCGCTGCTGATCAAGACGACGGCCGAACGCTACGGCGCGCTCGAGGAGGCCTTGCGCGCGGCTCATCCGTACGAACTCCCGGAGATCATCGCGGTCCCAGTCGAACGCGGGCTGCCGGCCTATCTCGACTGGGTCGCCACCGAAACCAAAGCTTGAAGACCCTCATCTTCCTTTTCGCGCTGCTCGCCGGAGTTCAGGCGGCGGATCTGTTGGAACCGGAACAGGCATTTCGCTTCTCCGCGCGCGCCGTGGACGACGGCGCCGTGGAGGTGCGCTTCGCCATCGCCGACGGCTACTACCTTTACCGCGATCGGCTGCGCTTCAGCGCTGAAGGCAACGCGAGGCTCGGGCAGCCGGCGCTGCCGGCGGGCATTCCTCACAAGGATGAATTTTTCGGCGAGATGCCGATCTATCGCGGCAAGCTGAGCATTCGCCTGCCGGTGCAGGGTGAGGGGCGCTTCGAGCTCAAGGTCGTCTCGCAAGGCTGCGCCGATGCCGGCGTCTGCTATGCGCCGATGGAGTCCAAGGCGACGCTGCAGCTCGCCGGCGCCAGCGCAGCGTTGCCCTCGGCGCCGCGTCTGTCGCTCTACGCGAGCGAGATGGACATCGCCCGCCTGCTGCAAGGCAACCTCGCGCTGGTGCTCGGCGGCTTTCTCGTGCTGGGGCTGCTGCTCGCCTTCACGCCCTGCATGCTGCCGATGATGAACAAGTCGCGCGCGCTGGGGCTTTCGCTGATTTACGTTTTCAGCATGGCGCTCACTTACGCGCTCGCCGGGATCGGCGCCGCCTACGCGGGATCGCTGATCGCCGCGTACCTGCAGAACGTGTGGGTGCTCGGCGGCTTCGCGCTGATCTTCGTGGCGCTCGCGTTGTCCATGTTCGGCCTGTACGAGCTGCGGCTGCCCGGTTTTCTGCACGAGCGGCTGCACGAGAGCCAGGGCCGCCTGCAAGGCGGTCGCATCGCCTCGGTCGCGGCGATGGGCGTCTTCTCGGCGATCATCGTCAGTCCCTGCGTCTCCGCGCCGCTCGCCGGAACGCTGCTGCAGATCTCGCGCTCGGGCGACGTCCTGCTCGGCGGCGCGGCGCTGTTCGCGCTCGCGATCGGCATGGGCCTGCCGCTCATCGCGGTCGGTGTCTCCGAGGGCGCGCTCCTGCCGAAGGCGGGCGCCTGGATGCAGGCGGTGCGCAAGTTCTTTGGCGTATTGCTGCTCGCGGTGGCGCTCTGGATCCTCACGCCGCTGCTCTCGGCCACGTTCGAGAGCCTGGCGTGGGGCGCGCTGTTCGTCGGCTCGGCCATTTACCTCGGCGTGCTGCGCACGCGATCGTGGCTCTTGAAAGGCGTTGGTGTCATCGCCGTGGTGGCCGGCGTCGCGCTGGTCGTCAGCGCTTTCACGGCTGGCGATAGCGCAAGCCGGACCGCTTGGACCCGCATCGCCTCAGTAGCGGAATTGGACCAGCGGCTCGTCTCGCCCGGCCGCCCGGTGATGCTCGATTTCTACGCGGACTGGTGCGTGTCGTGCAAGGAGATGGAGAAGCTCACTTTCTCCGACCCGCGCGTGCGCGCGGAGCTCGACCGGATGCTTTTGCTGCAGGCTGACGTCACGGCGGCGAACGAAGCGGACCGGGCGCTGCTCAAGCGCTTCTCGCTCTTCGGTCCGCCCGGCATCATCTTCTTCGACTCGCAGGGGCGCGAGATTGCCGGCTTGCGCGTGATCGGCTATCAGCCTGCCGAGCGCTTCCTCAAGACTTTGGCGGCGTCGAGAGCGAAGTAAGTGAGGATGCCGTCGGCGCCGGCGCGCTTGAAGGCGAGCAGCGCCTCCATGACGCAGGACTCCGGGAGCCAGCCGTTGGCGATGGCCGCGCGCAGCATCGAATATTCGCCCGATACCTGGTAGACGTAGGTCGGCGCGCGAAATTCGTCCTTCACGCGCCGCACGATGTCGAGATAGGGCAGGCCGGGTTTTACCATCACCATGTCCGCGCCTTCGGCGAGATCGAGGCCCACTTCCCAGAGCGCCTCGTCGGCGTTCGCCGGATCCATCTGGTAGCTCTTCTTGTCGCTCTTGCCGAGAAACTTCGCCGAGCCGACGGCGTCGCGGAACGGCCCGTAGAAGCCCGACGCATATTTCGCCGAGTAGGCCATGATGCGCGTGTGGATGTGGCCGGCTTTTTCCAGCGCGGCGCGGATGCGGCCGATGCGCCCATCCATCATGTCGGAGGGCGCAACAATGTCGACGCCGGCGGCCGCCTGCACCAGAGCCTGCTTCACCAGGATGTCGAGCGTGTCGTCGTTGAGAATGTAGCCCGCGTCGTCGATCACGCCATCCTGGCCGTGCGAGGTGTAGGGGTCGAGCGCGACATCGGTCATCACGCCGAGTTCCGGGAAGCGCTTTTTCAGCGCGGCCACGGCGCGCGGGATCAGTCCCTTCGGATTGAAAGCCTCGCGGCCGTCGGGGGTTTTAAGGCGCGCCTCGATCGCGGGGAAGAGCGCGAGCGCCGGGACCTCGAGCTTCAGGCACTGCTCGGCGAGCGGCAGCAGCCGATCGATCGTTACGCGCTCCACGCCCGGCATCGAATCCACTTTCTGCGTGCGGGCTTTGCCGTCGATGATGAACACCGGGTAGATGAAATCGTCGGCGGTGAGCACGGTCTCGCGCATCAGCCGGCGTGAAAATTCCGCGCGCCGCATGCGTCGCATGCGCACGCCTGGAAAGCTGCCGTAGACCTTCATGGATTTATGGTTTTTCTCGAGGCGGAACTTTTCCCCGGAGGGTTCATCTTACCTTCAGACGAGTTGATCGTCTCCCGCTTCTCCTCCCTGAGCGGGTGCCTTAATCCCAAAGTTAAGGCGTTTTCGCCCCCGGTTTATATCCCCTTTACCGGGGGCTTTTTATTTTCGCGCCCTGCTCCGAGCCACTGCTCGAGCAGGTCGCGGCACTCCTCGACCCCTTGTCGCGTAACGCTCGAAAAAAGCGTCGCGTTATTGCGACCGAGCTGTCGGCGCACGTCGCTCAGCAGTGCCGCCTGCGCGCTGCGCGATAGTTTGTCCGCCTTGGTGAGAAGCGCGAGCAGCGGCCGCTCGCCGAGCCACTCGATGAGCTGCAGGTCGAGCGGCGTCAGGGGATGTCGCGCGTCCATCACCAGCACGACGCCGACCAGAGTGCTCGCCGAGCGCAGATAGCCGCCGACCAGTTCGCGCCATTGCGCGCGCATGCTTTGCGGAACGCGAGCGTAGCCATAGCCGGGCAAGTCGACCAGGCGAGCGGCCTCGCCCAGCGCATAGAAATTGATGGTCTGCGTGCGGCCCGGTGTCTTGCTGGTGCGCGCCAGAGCCCTGCGGCCGGCGAGCGCGTTGATCGCGCTCGACTTGCCGACGTTGGAACGTCCCGCAAAGGCGATCTCGGGCGGCCCCGGCGGCGGCAGGTCGCCGACGCGGGCGGCCGCGCGCAGGAATGCCGCATGAGTGAAGGCGGTCATGGCGAAGGCCGGGAATTCTAATAAAATCGCGCCTTTCCAATCCGGGGGGCCAGGGGATGAACCGCGCAGTGGCGCTCGCTGCCGCAATGCTCGCAGCCGGCATGGCTTTGGCGCAGGACCAGGCGCCGGCGGCCGCGGGCCAGGTCTGCGCCGCCTGCCATGCGGCCGACGGCAACAGCATCGCGCCCGCGAACCCGAAGATCGCCGGCCAGTTCGCCGAATACCTGGGCAAGCAGCTGCGCGACTTCAAGGCGCAGGGCGGCCAGCAGCCGCTGCGCCAGAGCGCGGTGATGAACGGCATGGTCGCCAATCTGTCGGACACCGACCTGAAGGGCCTCGCCGCGTACTACGCCGGGCAAGCCCTCAAACCCTCCGCGGCCGCCGACAAGGAGCTCGCCGCGCTCGGTCAGAAGCTTTGGCGCGGTGGCGACGCGCTGCATGGAATTCCCGCCTGCGCCGGCTGCCACGGCCCGGCCGGCGCCGGGATCCCGGCACAATTTCCGCGGCTCGCGGGCCAGTACGCCGAGTACATCGTGGCGCAGCTCACCGCGTTCAGGGAAGGCAAACGCACCAACGATGTCAACGGCGTGATGCGCGGAGTCGCCGCGCACATGAATGATGGTCAGATCCGAGCGGTGGCCGAATATGCGGCCGGCCTCCGCTAGGGAATAGGCGGGCCGGCTCGGTGTTGGCTCTTCCAGTACCCCCAAGGAGGAATCGATGAAAAGAAGCGGTATGGCAGTGGTGGTGGCGTTGGCGCTTGGCGTGGCCGCAGGCGCGGCGCTGGCGCAGGCGCAGGCGAAACCCGAACAGCTGGTCAAGCAACGGCAGTCCGTGATGACGCTGCAGGGCAAGTATTTCGGTCCGATGGCAGCCATGGCGCAGGGCAAAGCGCCCTACAACGCCGACATCGTCCGGCGTAACGCGGCGTTTCTCGACAACCTGACCCGCATGCCCTGGGACACCTTCGAGCCGAGCACCAAAGACGTGAAGCCGAGCGGCGCGCTTCCGGCCATCTGGGAACAGTCCGCCAAGTTCAAGGAAGCCGCAAGCCGCTTGGAGAACGAGGCGAACAAGCTCTACGAAGTGAGCCGCAGCGGCGACGAGGCGGCGGTGAAGGCGCAGATCGGTGCCGTCGGCAAGGCCTGCGGCGGCTGCCACGAGAGCTTCCGCCAGAAGCAATAGCGTTTGAGGCTCGAGAGAGGCCCCGCCCTGGCGGGGCTTTTTTTTCTGCTGTGGGCGGCGGCGGCGATTGCGCAGGGCGACGCTAAACGCGGCGAGTACCTCTCGAAGGCGGGCGGTTGCCTCGGCTGTCACACCGAAGAGCGCAAGGATGCCGCGCCTTACGCCGGCGGGCGCGCGCTCAAGACGCCCTTCGGTACGTTTTACGGTCCGAACATCACGCCGCATCCGCAAGCCGGCATCGGACGCTGGTCGTTCGCGGATTTCGCGCGCGCGCTGCGCGAAGGCGAACGGCCCGATGGCGCACATTACTTTCCCGCGTTGCCGTACGCCTCGTTCACGCGAATCAGCAATGCGGACCTGCGCGATCTCTGGGCTTATCTGCGAACGCTCAAGCCGGTCGCGCAACCGAGCAAGCCGCACGATCTGGGAGTGTTGTATCGCTGGCGGTTCGCGCTTTGGGGCTGGAAGTGGCTGTTCTTCGCGCCGGGAGAATTCCGGCCCGACGCGGCGAAGAGCGCGGTGGTGAATCGCGGCGCGTATCTCGCGCAAGCGCTCGGCCACTGCAGCGAATGCCACACGCCGCGCAACTTGCTCGGCGGGCCGAAGAAACATCGCTACCTCGCCGGCGCCAAGCTCGGCGAGGACACGTCCGCCCCGAACCTCACGCCGACGCACCTCAAGAAATACGGCGATGGCGAGCTCAAGGACATCCTGCAGAGCGGGCTCTTTCCGGATGGCGACGTGATGGGCGACACGATGTCGGAGGTTGTGCGCAACACGACGAGCCAGCTGAGCGCGCAGGACCTCGATGCGCTGATCGCGTACTTGCGCAGCCTGCCGGCATTGCCCGGCGAGCCGAAATAGCGTGGAATAGCGGCCTCCGGAGGCCTGTTCCCCATGGACGAAGCCAAGCGCCTGGTCGAGCTGATCCCGCGGTTGCGGCGTTACGCGCGGGCCCTCGTCGGGGAACGCTCGAGCGCCGACGACCTGGTGCAGGACACCCTCGAGCGCGCCTGGGCGAAGCTGCATCTGTACCGCCGGGGCACCGACCTGCGCGCATGGCTCTTCACGGTGATGCACAACGTCCACGTCAATCGCGTTCGCGCCACGCGCTCGAGCGACCCCCTCGAGGAGGAGATGCCCGAGCTCGCGCAACGCGGCACGCAGTCCGACGCGCTGCTGGTGCGCGACCTCGATCGTGCGGTCGCGCGTCTGCCCGCCGATCAGCGCGCGGTGCTGCTGCTCGTGACGCTCGAGGAAATGAGCTACGAGCAGGTGGCGCGCACGCTGGGCATTCCCATCGGCACGGTGATGTCGCGCCTGTCGCGCGCGCGCGAAAAGCTGCGCGCCATGATGCTCGGCCAGAGCCCGTCGGCCAAGCTGACGCTCGTCAAGTGAACGAACTCCCGGTCAGCGAAGCCGATCTGCAGGCCTACGCCGATGGACGCCTGCCCGAGGAGCGGCGCAGCGCCGTCGAAGCCTGGCTCGCCGCGCGACCGGAGGAAGCCGAGCGCGTCACGGCATACCGGCGCCTAGCGCACGAAGTGCGCGCCGCCTACGAGACGATGCTGTCGGATCCGGTGCCGGCGCGCCTCGCGCGCGCCGCGTCGCCACGGCCGCAATGGCGCCGCATGGCGGTGGCCGCCGGCTGGGTGGTGCTCGGCATCGCGATCGGCGCGCCCGTAGGCTGGCATGTGCGTCCCGAGCGCACGGTGACCCAGCTCGTTCCGGACAACGCCGTAATTGCAAGGCGCGCCGCCATCGCCCACGCCACCTATTCGCCGGAAGTGCGCCACCCTGTCGAGGTGGGCGCGGACGACGAGCAGCATCTCATCGCCTGGCTGTCGAAACGCGTTGGCGTAAAGCTGCGCGCCCCGAAGCTCGAAGAGGCCGGCATGTCGCTCGTCGGCGGACGCCTCCTGCCCGGCGACAATGGACCGGTCGCGCAGTTCATGTACCAGTCGCAGAACGGCCGGCGCCTGACGCTCTACGTGCGCACCGAGGCCTCGCGCAACCGCGAGACCGCCTTCCGCTACGCGCGCGAAAACAACGTCGGCGTGTTCTACTGGATCGACCGCGAAGTCGGCTACGCGCTCGCGTCCGCCGATCTCAGCAAGGACGAATTGCTGCGGCTCGCGAATCTGGTCTACAAGAAGCTCGAGCCCTGATCCAGTTGCCGTGCAGGTCGCCGCTGTCTTACCGCGTGATCGAGGCATTCAGCGCGGTGGCGAGCGCGGCTTCGCCGCTGATCAGCGACTTCCACGCGAGTTCGAGCCCGTTGCGCTTGCCTTTGGGCACGAGCTTCAGCCCGTCGGGGCTGATGGTCGGCATGTAGGGCTGGCCCTCGATCGCCACTTCCCGCTTGAGCTGCTTGTCCAGTTTGGTTGCCATGGCTACCGCCGAGCAACGATCAGGCCCGCTTCAGACGGCGCAGCAGCCTGACAAGCGCGTCGAGCTGGTAGGCGGCATTGAGGCCGCTCGGGCTCGGAAGCACCCACACCCGCGCCCCCTCGAAACGCTCGGGCTGCTCCCCAAGGGGCGCGTCGGGTGCTGCAAAGGCGTGGCGATAGGCGCCCATGCCGAGAAAGGCGAT
>VBCP01000351.1 GCA_005888925.1 Betaproteobacteria bacterium
CAGCGCATGCGCGCGCTCGTCCAACGACATCGCTTCGCGCAGCCGCGGATCCTCGACCACCGCCCAGGCGCAGCCGGCGGCGGGAATGTTGAACGCCTTGTTCGCCGACATCAGCGTGACCGTGCGCCGCGAGATTTCAGGCGAGAGGCTCGCGATCGGGAGATGCTTCGCGCCGGGGTCGAGCACCAGGTCGCAATGGATCTCGTCAGAGACGATGATCGCGTCGCGGGTCAGCTGGGCGAACTGCACGAGCTCGGCGCGCGTGAATACCGTGCCGCCCGGGTTGTGCGGATTGCACAGGTACGCAAGCCGCGCAGGGGTTCTCTTGATGACATCGAAGTCGAAGACCCAGCGCCCACGCTCCAGCACGAGCGGGATATCGGTGTGCGGCCGGGGCGCGAGCTCGAGCGCGCGCTTGAAGTGCTGGTAGATCGGAGTCGGCACGAGCGCATGCTCGTCGGGCGCGAGCAGCCGCCGCGCGCTGACATGCAGGCCGGAAACCACGCCGGGGAGAAAGACGATCCAGGAGGGCTCGACACGCCAGCCGTAGCGCCCGGCGAGGCGCTCGACGATCGCGCTGCGCAGCTCCTCGGGCGGCAGGCTGTAGCCGAACACGCCGTGGCGCACGCGCGCGCCGAGCGCTTCCAGGACCCCGCGCGGCGCACGGAAGTCGGTGTCGGCAACCCACAGCGGAATGACGTCACGGCCGGCGTAGCGCTCCCAGCGCAGGCTCCAGCTGCCGGCGCGCTCGACCGGCAAGTCGAAATCTATTTCTTCTGGGGCTTCGACAGCTCGTCCTTCTCCAGGCTGTCCTGCTCTTCCTCCGGCGTCGCCTTGTAGGGATCTTCCTCGAGGCGGTTGCCGCTGTCGTCGATGTCCTCGGTCTGAATGGCGCGCGACTCGGCGAGCAGTCTCTCCGGGAACCAGGTGGCAATGCCGGGAACGAACATGACCACGGCGATGGCGATGCATTGCAGCACCATGAATTCGAACATGCCCTTGTAGATGGTGGCGAGCGACCACTCCTTGACCACCTGCTTCAGGTAATAGGCCGACATCGCGACCGGAGGCGATAAGTAGGCCGTCTGCATCGTCACCGCGACCAGCGCCCCGAACCACACCATGAACAACTCCGGAGGAATGCCCAATTGCTGCGACAGCGCCGGGCGCAGGGCATCCACGACCGGATAGAAGATCGGCAGGAACACCAGGATGATCGCGGGCCATTCGAACGGCCAGCCGAGCAGGAAAAGCAGGATCACCACGAACGCCAGCATCACAATGGGCGGCACGGGCAGCGCGACCATCGCGTCGGTGATCCAGTTGGCCGTGCCCATGCGGGCGAAGACGGCGCCGAAAATGTTCGAGGTCACCGCGAGCAGCAGGACCATGCTCGACGTCAAGGTGGCGCTGATCACGGCCCGCTTCAAGCCGGCATACGTCAGCCGCCGGTAGACGATCGCCAGGATCAAGGCACCGAGCGCGCCAATGCCGGACGCCTCGGTCGGCGTCGCAAGCCCCGCGAGAATCGAGCCGAGCGTGGCGGCGATGAGCAAAAACAGCGGCAGCACGCCGACGACAACTTCGCGCAGGATGGCGACCAGGCTGGTGACGCGCTCCTCCTTGGGCACCGGGGGACCGAGCTTCGGATTGATGAAGCTTCGAGTCATGAGGTAGACCAGATAGATGCCCGCCAGCAGGAAGCCCGGGCCGAATGCCGCCGCATAGAGGTCGGCCACTGAAACGCCGAGCACCGGGCCCATCACGATCAGCATCACCGAAGGCGGAATGAGGATGCCGAGGGTGCCGCCGGCGGTTATCGCGCCGGCCGAGAGCTTGGCGTCGTAGCCGGTCTTGATCATGATCGGCGCCGCCATGATGCCGAGCACGGTCACCGCGGCGCCGACGATGCCGGTGGCCATCGCGAACACCGCCGACGTGACGATGACCACGACGTACAGCGAGCCGCGCAGCGGCGCGAGCAACATCCGAAAGGCGGAGAACAGGCGCTCCATCAGCCCGGCCTGTTCGGTGATGTAGCCCATGAAGATGAACAGGGGCACCGCCGCGAGCAACTCCTCCTTCATCATGCCGATGGTCTGAAAGTACGCCAGGTCGAACACCACGCGCCCCAGCGCGAAGTAGCCGAAGGACAGCGCGAGGAACAGCAGGGTGAATGAGATCTGGATGCCGATGAAGATGGCGCCGATCATGACGATCAGCATCACCAGCCCGATCAGGATCTCGGCGGTCATATCTCGATCTTTTCCTTGTGCTCGAGCTCGATGCCGGTGCGCCAGGCATAGATGCTCTTGATCGTCTCCGATACGCCCTGGATCATCAGCAGCACGCAGGTCATCGGCACCACGCTCTTATAGGGCCACAGGATCGGGCGCCACGGGGTCTGCTCCGAGGTCTCGTGGATGCTGAAGGCGTACCAGGCTTCGCTCGCGCTCGCCGCGAGCAGCATGATGAGCGACGGAAAAAAG
>VBCP01000353.1 GCA_005888925.1 Betaproteobacteria bacterium
GCCCTTGCCGACGATGTCGAACGACTGCAGCAGCGGCACGCCCGCCTTCATCATCGTCGCGAGCTGGCGCGTAAAGAGCGCGATGTCCTTGGAGCCGACCGAGCCGCCGCCGCGCTTCTTCTGTTTCTTGACCTTCTGCACCATGATGCCTTGACGGCGCAGAGTCGCATTGACTGCGGTCTCGCTCACGGCGCGGATCTCGCCGCGCACGATCTTGCCGGCCTTGTCTTTGCCTTCCCAGGCGAACGCGAATTCTTTCGGCCCTTTTGGCGCGGCCGTTGCGGCTGCTGCGGTTGCCATTTAAGTACTCCCTCCCACTTCCCGACCGAGATGATGCCTTTCGTTCTGGGCTTTGTAAAGCCTGAAGTTCCTGTTCTAAACCTCTGAGGTCTCTGTATTTTCTACACTCGCGAGCGGCCGGAAAATGCGCACCGTTTTGATCGTCCGCCCCTGGGCGTGAACGATTTCCATAGGGACATTGCCGATCTTGATGGAGACGTCGGCCTCGGGGATCTCCTGCAGATGCTCGACGATCAGGCCGTTCAGCGTCTTCGGACCGTCGGTCGGAAGCGACAGTCCGAGGGCGCGGTTCACCTCGCGCAGCGGCATCGCGCCCTCCGCGGTCGCCGTGCCGTTGTCGTCCCAGGCGAGCGGCGCCGCGCTCGGCAGCGAGGTGGTGAACTTGCCGATGATCTCCTCGATGATGTCCTCGAGCGTCACGAGCCCCATCAACTCGCCGTACTCGTCCACCACCAGGGCGAGGCGCTCGCGGTTCTCCTGGAAGTACTGCATTTGCGTGAGCGCGGAGGTCGTGGCCGGCACGAAGTAGGGCTCGTCCAGCATTTCAACCAGCGTCGCCTCCTCGAGGCGGGCGCCATGCAGCGCGCCGAGAATCTTGCGGATGTGCAGGATGCCGGCGAGCTCGCCTTCGTGGTTCTTGAACACCGGCAGCCGCATGTGGTGGCTGGTGGCGAGCTGGCGCGACACCGTCTCGATGCCGTCTTCGAGGCAGATCGACTCGATGCGGGCGCGCGGCACCATCACGTCCTGCACGGTGATCGCGCCGACGTCGAACAGATTGAGCAGTATCGACAGGTGCTTCTTCGGCATGAAGCTCGAGGACTCGAGCACCAGCGTGCGGATCTCCTCGGGCGAGAGCTTGAGCTCGTCCGACTCCTTGCCCGGCCGGATGCCGATCGCGAGCAGCAACGGCCGGGCGAAGAGATTCACGAACCATGAGGCGGGGATCAGCAGCCACATCACGGGTTTCAGCAGGTAGACGAGCAGCAGCGCGGTGCGCTCCGGATACGTGGCGCCGATCACCTTGGGCGTGATCTCGGAGAAGACGATGATGAGGAACGAGATCACCATCGTGCCGATCGCGTAGGCGACCTTGTCGTCACCGAGCAGGCGCACCGCGACCAGGCTGGAAATGGTGCTCGAGACGGCGATCACCACGGTGTTGCCGATCAGGATGCCGCCGAGGAGGCGATCGGTGCGCTTCAGCAACTCGGCCACCATGATCGCGCCGCGATGGCCGTGCGTCACCAGGTGCTTCAGGCGGTAGCGGTTGAACGCCATCATCGCGGTCTCGGCGATGGAGAAGAACGCCGAGAGCGCGAGCAGCACGCCGAGCGCGCCGAACATCCAGGCGAGCGGGATCTCGACCATCAGGCGCGGTGCAGCAGGACTTCGAGCACGAAGCGGCTGCCCGGATACGCCAGCATCAGCACGACGAATCCGGTGAGCGTCCAGCGCAGCGCGGTGCGCCCGCGCCAGCCGTAGCGCCAGCGCCCGGCGAGCAGCAGGCCGAAGATCAGCCACGAAAGGATCACGAACACCGTCTTGTGCTCGAAGCGCATGGCGCGGCCGAAGAACGCTTCGGAATAGACGATGCCGAAGGCGAGCGTCACCGTGAGCACGGCGAACGCCGCGGCGATCAGCACGAACACCAGGCGCTCGAGCGACAGCAGCGGCGGCAGCTGCGCGAGCGGCCCGCCCAGGCCGGGCGCCAGATGCAGGCGGCTCTCGACCTTGGCGATCAGCACGGCGTGCAGCATCGCCACGGTGAAGCGAAGAACGCGGGCAGCGGCGCGCAGATCGCACCCGCCGCGAGCACCAGCGGATAGAGCGCCTCGATCGGGTAGAAGAAGCCTTCCAGCCAGCACATCAGCACGGCGAGAAACAGCATCACCGAGAGCGCCTGTGCGAAGCCGAAGCGCAGCTCGGGCGCGGCGAACAGGGCGTGATAGAGCGTCGCGGCGTGCAGCGCAAGCGGCGCGAGGATCGCCGCGCGCTCCCATGACTTGAGCTTGGTCGCCGGCGCAGCCGCGCGCCAGCGCGTGTTCCAGAAGTGCCACGCCAGGACCAGGTACGCGGCGCACGCGATCCCGTGAATTACAATGTCGGGCACCTCTTCAGTTTACCCCATGCTAGATAACCTGACTGCGCGCCTCGCGGGCATCGTCAAGCAGATTCGCGGCGAAGCGCGGCTGACGGAAGCCAACATCCAGGAAGCGCTGCGCGAAGTGCGCATTGCGCTGCTCGAAGCCGATGTCGCGCTTCCCGTGGTGAAGCACTTCATCGACGCGGTGCGCGCGAAAGCGCTCGGCGCCGAGGTCGTCGGCAGCCTGACGCCGGGGCAGGCGCTGGTCGGCGTCGTGCATCGCGAGCTCAGCGCGCTGATGGGCGAGGCCACCGTGCCGCTCGATCTCGCCGCGCAGCCGCCGGCGGTGATCCTGATGGCGGGGCTGCAGGGCTCGGGCAAGACCACCACCAGCGCCAAGCTCGCCCGCGTGCTCCTCGCCGAGCGGAAAAAAGTGGCGCTGGTCTCGGCCGACGTCTATCGCCCCGCGGCGATCGAGCAGCTGAAGACCGTCGCCGGGCAGGTGGGCGCGCAGTTCGTGCCTTCTGCCAGCGGTGAAAATCCCGTCGACATTGCGCACCGTGCTCTGGAATTTGCGCGTACGCACTACATGGATGTGCTGATCGTCGATACCGCGGGGCGGCTCGCCATCGACGAGGAGATGATGCGCGAGATCGCCGAGCTGCACGCGGTGCTCAAGCCGGTCGAGACGCTGTTCATCGTCGACGCGATGCAGGGCCAGGACGCGGTGAACGTGGCGCGCGCCTTCAACGAGCGGCTGCCGCTCACCGGCGTGATCCTCACCAAGCTCGACGGCGATGCGCGCGGCGGCGCGGCGCTCTCGGTGCGCCAGGTCACCGGCAAGCCGATCAAGTTCGCCGGCGTCGGCGAGAAGCTCACGGGCCTCGAGCCGTTCCATCCCGAGCGCATGGCGGCGCGCATCCTCGG
>VBCP01000354.1:0-2773 GCA_005888925.1 Betaproteobacteria bacterium
AATGACGGCGCCGGCAGACCAGCTCGAACTCATGCCCTGACAGCGGGTGAAAGGGATGGACGATGCGTATCTTGTCGCTGGTCGTGCCCAGACAACCAGCAGTCGACGGCGGACGCCAAGCCGACGGCGGAGAACGCGGTCAGGCTGGTCGAGATGTGGGTGCTGGCGCCGCTGCGCCACCGTCAGCTGTTTTCGCTCACCGAGGCCAATGCCGCGCTCGCCGAGCGGGTCGAGGAATTCAACGACCGCCCGTTTGCGCCGCCGCGCGAGGGCAGCCGCCGCTCGCTGTTCGAGGCGATCGAGCGCGGCAAGCTCAAACCGCTGCCGGCGGAGCGGTTTGTCATCGGCCAATGGCTCATGGCCCGTGTCAACTACCACATCGCCGTCGACGGCCATTTCTATTCGGTGCCGTACCGGCTGGTGCAGCACAAGCTCGACGTCTTTCTGACCGCAACCGCGGTGGCGGTCTTCCACCACGGCGAGCGTGTCGCCAGCCATCTCCGCAGCGCGGCCAAGGCGCAACACACCACCGCGCCCGAGCACATGCCGCCGGCGCACCAGGCCATGGCCCGGCGCACGCCCGACACGCTGCGCGCCGACGCCGCGGCACTCGGGCTTGCCATCGGCACCTATGTCGACCGGCTGCTCGACGCGCGCGAGCACCCCGAGCAAGGCGTGCGCGCCGGTCTGGGGGTGCTCCGGCTCGCCCGCAGCTACGGCCCGGACCGGCTCGAGCTCGCCTGCGAACGCGCGCTCGCCGCCGGCGTCCTGTCGCCGCGCTATGTCGAGCGGCTGCTCAAAGCCGATCGGCAGCGGCCCTTTCTCGACAGCCGTGCGGAAGAGGGCCTCGGCGAGCACGACAACCTGCGTGGCTCGGCCTACTACAACTGACGGCGATTGCGGCCGGTCATTTGCGTTACGTGACGGAATACAGGGGAGCCATGACCAACGGACGCAAGCCGTGGGGCGACCACGCACTCACTGGCGCCGAGCGCCAAGCGCTCTACCGGGCGCGCCATGCCGCAGCGCCGATGGTTCGCTACCGTCGGCCGGCCGACCGACGCAGCCGGCCGCAACGCTGGCGTGACGCCGTCGCCGAACTCATCGCGCTGCAGGCCGAATACGCCGCCTGGTTCGAGGCGCTCCCCGAAGCCACCCGCGACAGCGCCACCGGTGCAGCACTGGAAGCAATCATCGAGCTCGACCTCGACGACATTGCCGCCATCACGCCGCCGCGCGGGTTCGGCCGCGATTAGGTGCGATCGAGATCCCATCCAACAACACCGACAGCCGAGGGAATGATGATCCATCCGACGATCGCGACGTTGCGCCGCCTGCGTCTGACCGGCATGGCCAAGGCGCTCGAGGAACAGCAGGGTCTGCCCGATTGCGATCGCCTCGGCTTCGACGAGCGCCTGGCGATGCTGGTTGATCGCGAGGCGGTCGAACGCGACAACACCGCGCTCGCCCAACGTCTGCGCCTCGCGGGGCTGCGCCAGGCCGCCTGTCTAGAAGATCTCGACTACCGCACCCCGCGCGGTCTTGATCGCGCCTTGATCCAGGCGCTCGCCAGCGGCCGTTGGTTGCGCCAGCACCACAACGTGCTGATTTTAGGCCCGACCGGTGTCGGCAAAAGCTGGATCGCCTGTGCTCTCGGCAACCAAGCTGCACGTGACGGGTTCTCGGTGCGTTATCGGCGGCTACCGAGGCTGCTCGACGAGCT
Source organism: Betaproteobacteria bacterium (assembly GCA_005888925.1). GTDB lineage: Bacteria > Pseudomonadota > Gammaproteobacteria > Burkholderiales > SG8-39 > SCGC-AG-212-J23. Next base: position 1,724 of record VBCP01000354.1, read on the forward strand.
CGCCGTCGCCCGCGTCGACGGCAATCCCGCCCGCCTGCTCGCCCGCCTCGCCAGGATCCAGTTGCTGATCCTCGACTTATGTGCAGCGCGCAGTTATGTGGAGTCGATGCCCTTTGTCGGCCTTGACTGAGTTCTTCGACCGCTCTTACTCAACATAACGAAAGCTGCGCCGGTAGCGTGGTCCTCCTCCATCCTGAGGGGGGCGACCATGCTCAAGCGTTTATTTCCCAAGGTTCATGCGCGATACGCAGCGTCAGCAAATGGCGCTTTGCTGGGCGACTTCGCGGTCTGGCTTGTGTCGGCCGGGTATGCGCGGGACGCTGCCCACGGGCACGTGCGCCGGCTGAAGCAAGCCCTCGAGCGGATGAGTTCAGCGCCGCTCGCGCGGGATGCCGGGATTTCCGCCGGCTTTGTGTCGCAAGCCTTTGCCTCGCTGCAGGCAGCGCCCTTTCAAGGCACGCGGCGCGCGTTTGAGCGCTTTCTCGCGGCGCACGGGCAACTCCTCAAAGAATTCGATCCGAACCGGTTCGCGCCGCTTCTCGATCGCTATCGGCGGTATCTGTTGGAGGTGCGCGGCCTGGCCGTTTCCACAGCCGACCAGCACATCGCGACCATAAAGCGGTTTCTTGCGCAAGCCTTGTCGGCCGACGCGCCACTCCAGGATCTTTCAGCCCTGGCCGTGGAACGGTTCCTAGCCGCGGAGGGGCGGCGGATGAGACGGCAGAGCCTGCAACATGTTGTCGCTCGCCTCCGTGCCTTTCTTCGCTTCTGCTTCGAGCAGGTCGCGGTGCCGGAACGGCTCGACACGATCGACGCGCCACGCGTCTACCGGGGTGAGCTGCCGCCTCGGGCGCTGACGTGGCCGCTGGTTCAGCGCCTACTGCGCTCCATCGACCGAAGAAGCCGGCTTGGCTGGCGCGACTACGCAATTCTCCATCTGATGGCGCATTACGGCCTGCGCCCGTCGGAGATCGTCACGCTGACGCTGGGGTCGATCGACTGGCAGGCCAAGACGCTGCGCGTCAAGCAGTGCAAGACGAGATCGGACCT